>JANMMH010000607.1:0-3367 GCA_031373055.1 Rubrivivax sp.
GGTCGGTGCCCTGATGGTGATGGAGGCCGGCACGCTGGTGGGCGTTTTCTCCGAGCGTGACTACACGCGCAAGGTGGCGCTGCAAGGGCGCAACTCCAAAGACACCCTGGTGGCCGACATCATGACGCGCAACGTCATCAAGGTCACACCCAGCACACGCACGCGCGACTGCATGGCCTTGATGCGCGAAAAGCGCATTCGCCACTTGCCGGTGGTGCAGGGCGAAATGGTGCTGGTCATGATCTCCATCCGCGACTTGATGGACGACATCATTGCCGACCACGAGATGACCATCGCGCAGCTGGAAAGCTACATCCACTCGTAGGCCGCGCGGGCTGCACGCGAGCCCGTCAGCGCCCACGCAAGAACAGCGCGTCGAGCTCTTTCAGCGTGACCTGGCGCCAGGTTGGGCGGCCGTGGTTGCAGGTGTCGGCGCGCTCGGTGCGCTCCATCTCGCGCAAGAGCGCGTTCATCTCTTCGAGCGTCAAGCGCCGGTTCGCGCGCACGGCACCGTGGCAGGCCATGGTCGCCAGCAGCTCGTCACGCGCGCGCTCGACGACACGGCTGGCGCCGACTTGGGCCAGCTCGGCCAGCACCGAGCGTGTGAGCTCGGCAAGATCAGCGTCGGGCAACGCGGCCGGGCCGCTGCGCACGGCGAGCGTGGTGGCCGACAGCGGCGCCACGTCCAGGCCTAGGGCCAACAAGGTGGCGCTTTCAGCGTCGGCGGTGGCGATCTCGGCGGCAGTGGCGGCAAAACTCAGCGGTAGTAACAAACTTTGCGAGGGCAATGGGCCACTGGCCTGCGCCGCTTTGAGCCGCTCGTACACCACACGCTCGTGCGCGGCGTGCATGTCGATGATGACCAAGCCTTGGCTGTTCTCGGCCAGCACATAAGCGCCGCTGAGCTGCGCCAACGCGCGGCCCAGAGGCCAGTCTTGCGCCGCGCTTGCGGGCGTGTCCAGCGCTGGTGCGCTGCGCAGCGCCGCCCATGCCGCCATGCCGCCTGAACCTGCGGGCGCACTTGAGGGCTGCCAGGGCCGTGTCGCTTCGCGCGCGGTTAGCACGGTGGCCGGCAAGCCGGCGTGTTCGCCGAAGCCCAGCGCGGTTTGCGCGAAGATGTTTGGCGCGGGCGCGGTGGTCGCGTCGAGCTCGGACGCAGCCACCAACGGTAGGGCCGCGCGCGTGCCCGCCAGCGCGACTTCCACCGCATGGCGCACGCTGCTGTGCATTGCGCGGCCATCACGAAAGCGCACTTCGATCTTCGTCGGGTGCACGTTCACGTCCACCAGCTCGGGCGCGATGCCCAAGAAGAGCGCGTAGGCCGGCTGGCGGCTGCCATGCAGCTGGTCTTCATACGCGGCGCGCACGGCGTGGGTGATGAGACGGTCGCGCACGAAGCGGCCGTTGACAAAGAGGTATTGCATGTCGCTGCGGCTGCGCGCGGCTTCGGGCTGGCCGATGCGGCCTTGCAGCGACAGGGGCCCGGCTTGTGCGTGCAGCGTGCGGCTGGCGGCCATGAAGTCGGCCCCCAGCACGTCGCCCAGGCGCGCGGCCAGTGCGTGCTCGCCACGCTGCGCGCGCCACTGCGCCACCAGCCGGCCTTCGTGCCAAACGGCGAACGCCACCTCGGGCCGCGCCAGCGCGTGGCGGCGCACAGCTTCGAGCGCGTGGGCCAACTCGGTGGCGTCGGTTTTCAAGAATTTGCGTCGCGCGGGGGTGCTGAAAAAGACCTCGCGCACTTCCACTGTCGTTCCCGTGGCGCGCGCGGCGGCCTGCAGTTCACCACTGCGTGCCTGGATGCACCAGGCATGGTTGGCGTCGGCGGTGCGGCTGGTAATGCTCATCTCGGAGACCGAGGCAATGGCCGCCAGCGCCTCACCGCGAAAGCCCATCGTCTGCACCGATTCCAGGTCCGACAGCGAGCTGATCTTGCTGGTGGCATGGCGCTTGAGCGCCAGCACGAGCTCATCGGCGGCGATGCCGATGCCGTCGTCTTCAACGACGATGGCGCGCACGCCGCCAGCGGACAAGCGCACGCTGATGTTCCCCGCCTGTGCGTCAAGCGCGTTGTCCACAAGCTCACGCACCACCGAGGCCGGGCGCTCCACGACTTCGCCGGCGGCGATCTGGCTCACCAGCTCGTCGGGCAGTTCACGGATGGGGCGGTGGGTGGCGGATGAGAGCAGGGCGTTCATGGCGAAAAGCTTGCGCGGCATGGGTTCTTGCTCGTAAGTGTCGCCGACGCGCCCAACGCCACCCAATGTCAGCCAATGCCGCCCGGGATAATGCCGGCGATGGACATCGTGGCGTACCTGATCGACTTCATCTTGCACGTCGACGTGCACCTCAAGACCTTTGTGCTGACCTATGGCGCCTGGGTTTATGCACTGCTCTTTCTCATCATCTTCACCGAGACCGGCGTGGTGGTGATGCCGTTTTTGCCCGGCGATTCACTGCTCTTCGTGGTGGGCGCGCTGTGCGGCATCGGGCTCATGAGCCTGCCACTTGCGATGGCCTTGCTGTCCATCGCAGCGGTACTGGGCGACCAGGTCAACTACAGCATTGGCCGCTGGTTTGGGCCGCGCGTGTTTGGTTGGGAGCACTCACGCTGGTTCAACCGCAAGGCGTTCGACCGCACGCATGCGTTCTACGAAAAGTACGGCGGCGTGGCCATCATCGTGGCGCGCTTCATGCCGTTCCTGCGCACGTTCGCGCCTTTTGTCGCCGGCGTGGCGGAGATGACGCGCAGCAAGTTTGTGCTCTACAACGTCTGTGGTGGTCTCTTGTGGGTGTTGAGCCTGTGCACGGCGGGTTATGTCTTCGGCAATCTGCCCTGGGTGCAGGCTAACTTGAGCAAGATCATCTGGGCCATGATTCTCTTGCCTGGGCTCTTTGTGCTGTGGGGCGCCTGGAAGACCAGCCGCGTGGCGGCGCAGGCTTAAATCAACTCACGCGCTGCCGCGTCAAGGGCGGCACCGCAAACCAGCGTGTGATGCCCGTGGCCAGCGCGTTCACCAGTTTGCGCCGGTACTCGGGGTCGCGCAGTTTGTCTTCTTCCTCGGGGTTGGAGATGAAGGCCGTCTCCACCAGGATGCTCGGGATGTCGGGCGCCTTGAGCACGGCAAAGCTGGCTTGTTCGACCTGGCGTTTGTGCAGTGTGCCTACACGTCCGATGTTCGCCAGGATGCCGGCGCCGAGCTTCAGGCTGTCTTTGATCTGTGCCGTGGTGCTCATGTCCAGCAGCGTGCGCATGACCTGGGCGTCCCGGACTGCTGCATTGACGCCGCCGACCACATCGGCGGCGTTCTCCTTGTCGGCCATCCAGCGTGCCATGCCGCTGCTGGCACCGCTGGTGGACAGCGCGAAC
>JANMMH010000638.1:0-2460 GCA_031373055.1 Rubrivivax sp.
CGTGCTGATCTCGATCTCGCCAAAGACGAGGCTCTTGCCCTTGCGAAGGATGCGGCAGCTGATGTGCACTTCACCCGCATCGGCCGGCACCGGGCGCATGAAGCTTGTTTGCAATTGCACCGTGGTCATCGGCCGAAAGCCGCCCAGTGCGGCCGATATCGCCGCCACCATGGCGGTGTCGGCCGCCGCCAGCATGGCCTGGCCGCAGAGCACGCCGCCACCGTGCACCACCGCCGCGTTGACCGGCATTACCAGCCGGGTGAGCTCGTCGCCAGCCTCCACCACGCGCAGCTGCAAGGCGTTGACCCAGGGCGCGGCGCCGGTGGCCAAGGTGGCGTGCAGTTGGTCGATCAGCGACATCGTGTGGCTCTCAAAGGGTGGCTGCCTTCGCGATTTTACGTAGACCCATGTCGGCTCAAGCCCGCCCATTCGGTAGTAGCCTTCGCGCTCATTTCAGCAGGAGCACAACCGCGATGAAGAAGATCTACCCCAGCGCCGCCGCCGCGCTTGACGGCTTGGTGCAAGACGGCCAGTTGCTCGCCGTGGGCGGCTTTGGCCTGTGCGGCATCCCCGAAGCGCTGATCGCCGCGCTGCGCGACAGCGGCAAGAAGAACCTCACGGTGATATCGAATAACGCTGGAGTCGACGGGTTCGGCCTGGGCCTGCTTTTGGAGTCACGGCAGATCACCAAGATGATTTCCAGCTACGTCGGCGAAAACAAGGAGTTCGAGCGCCAGTACCTCGCTGGCGAGCTGCAACTCGAATTCACGCCGCAAGGCACGCTGGCCGAAAAGCTGCGCGCCGGCGGCGCCGGCATCCCCGCCTTCTACACACGCACGGGTGTGGGCACGCTGGTGGCCGAAGGCAAAGAGAGCCGCGAATTCGACGGCCACACCTACATCATGGAGCGTGCGCTGGTGCCCGATGTGGCGCTTGGCAAAGCCTGGAAGGCCGACGAGAGCGGCAACCTGATCTTTCGGCGCACCGCACGCAACTTCAACCCGGCGGCGATCATGGCCGGCAAAGTCAGCGTGGTCGAGGTTGAAGAGATCGTGCCCACCGGCACCTTCGACCCCGACGCCGTGCACCTGCCTGGCATCTACGTCAAGCGCCTGGTGCTTAACGCCACGCCCGAAAAGCGCATCGAAAAGCGCACCACCCGTCAGGCATAAGAAGGAGCACCCACATGGCTTGGACCCAAGATCAAATGGCCGCCAAAGCGGCGGCTGAATTGCGCGACGGCTACTACGTCAACCTGGGCATCGGCATCCCCACGCTGGTGGCCAACTTTGTGCCCACGGACATCGAGGTCTGGCTGCAAAGTGAAAACGGCATGCTGGGCATTGGCGCATTCCCCACCGAGGATGAGGTCGACGCCGACATCATCAACGCCGGCAAACAAACCGTGACCACCATGCCCGGCAGCAGCATCTTCGGCAGCCACGAGAGCTTCGCGATGATCCGCGGCGGCAAGATCAATTTGTCGATCCTCGGCGCCATGCAGGTCAGCGAAAAAGGCGACCTCGCGAACTGGATGATCCCCGGCAAGATGGTCAAAGGCATGGGCGGCGCGATGGACCTGGTGGCCGGGGTACCGCGCGTCATCGTGGTCATGGAGCATGTCGCCAAGAAGAAGGACGGCAGCACCGATTTGAAGATCCTGCCCGCCTGCACCTTGCCGCTCACAGGCGTGGGTGTCGTCAACCGCATCGTCACCGATCTGGCGGTGATGGACGTGACGCCGCAAGGCTTGAAGGTGGTGGAGATGGCGCCGGGCGTGACGCGTGAGGAGCTGGCGGGCAAGACGGGCGTGGTGTTGATTCACTGAGCCAGGCAGTGCGATCTCGCGCGATGGCTTTCCCCAGCATCCACGGCCTGCACCACGCCGCGTGGCGCTGTCGCGACGCGGAAGAAACGCGGCATTTCTATGAAGACCTGCTTGGGCTGCCGCTGGTGCATGTCATCAAGTCCGATGTGGTGCCGAGCACGGGCGAGTTCTGCCCGTATGTGCACATCTTCTTTCGCATGCATGACGGCTCGCACCTGGCCTTCTTCGACCTCGGCGACGACGAAGCGGCGCTGCCGTCACCCAACACGCCGGCCTGGGTCACGCACATCGCTTTGCGTGTTAGCTCCCGGCTTGAGCTCGTGCAAGCCAAGGTGCGGCTTGAAGCGGCGGGTGTGGAGGTCATCGGCCCGACCGACCACCACATCATCGAGTCGATCTACTTCCTTGACCCCAACGGCATCCGCCTTGAGCTCACCGTACCGACCGTGTCGGCCACCGAGATGCAGCACCTGGCCGAGCACGCCCACCCTGACCTGCGCGCCTGGGTGGCCGAGAAGGCGGCGCGCGGCCTCAAGCGCCACCTGTGATGACCCTGCCCGCGCGGGGCCTCTTGGGGCTGGACGTGCTGGGGGGCGCGCGAAGCGACACGATGTCGGGTTTGCATTTGCTGC
>JANMMH010000469.1:0-1986 GCA_031373055.1 Rubrivivax sp.
TTCACGACAGCGTTCTTCTCAGCCGACGGTGTGTTGCAGGTCACCGAGGCTCAGCGCCGCGAGGCGATCGTCTTGTGCGAGCAGTCGGCGCAGCATGCGGCGTTGGCCTGCATGGATTCCTTCGCCACGACCGACTTTCGCGAAGACTTGAAGAAGCTGACGGTACCCACGCTGGTGATCCACGGCGGTGCGGACGCCATCGTGCCGTTTGAAGGCTCGGGACAGCGGACGCATGGTGCGGTGCGCCACAGCCAGTTGATCAAGGTGAACGGCGCGCCGCATGGGGTGAATGTGTCTCACGCGCCGGCATTCAACGACGCCTTACTGACCTTCCTTCGGGACTGAATTCATCGGTCGAGTCCGCGCGCACGGCGGTGGATCCCGATCACCTGCTGCGGGCAAAAGGTCTGCCCTCATCCACGTCGAGCAACTTCGAAAGACACACATGGAACAAGAAGAGCACACCAGTTTCGGCGTCTTCAAGCCCGTAGGGCACACCGTCATCTCTTTTCCCAGCGCCGATCAGGCAGCACAGGCTCGCACGGCATTGGGCGGCCTGGGGGTCGCCGGCGACGCGATCCACAGCTATACGGACCGAGAGATGCTGTCGCAAATCGACCGCGACATCCAGGCGGCCAGTCCGCTCGCGTCCATCGGCCAGGAGATGAACCTGGTCCTGGCACACAAGGCGCTCGCCGAAAAGGGCTACCACTGGCTGATCGTGCACACGCCCGAAGACGAACTGGCGCGGCAGGTTGCTGCGTGCGTCAAGCCGCTGGGGGCCGAACGCGCACAGCTGTATGGCCACTTCATCATCGAGGAGCTGATCACACACGCCGACGCACCACCCCAGGTGGCCGAGTCGCCCGACCGCAAGCTGGATTCGGCCACGCCATCGGGCCGCGAGGAAGAGCGCGCTGAGCTGCGGCCGGCGAAGGCGACGCCCCAGGATCCGCACTCAGCATGAAAGCCGCAATGCCAGATTCGTCGCGGCAGGTCCGCCGGTCAGACGACTGCCGCGGCCCGGGGTCCCACCACGACCCCAGTCAATTCACCACCCCCACCACCGCCTGCATCAGGTTCTGAATCACCCCCGCCCCCATCCCCCGCGTGATGAACACCAGCCGCGTGCCGGTGTCGGCGCTGGGCCAGCGGTCCAGTGTCACCGGGGGGTGGAAGATGTGCTGCACGCCTTGCACCACCACGGGCTGACCTTCCACGTTGACGATGCCTTTGACGCGCAGCATGTCGGGGCCGCGCAGGGTGCTCAGCAGTTCCAGCGCTGCTGAGAAAGCCGCCCAGGTGAACGGCTGGTCGAAGCGCAACACCTGCGTGCGGATGCCGGCGTCGTGGAGCGCCGAGCGCTGGGCCGGGTGCCGCGACAGGGGCCGGCCTTCGCCTTCGCCTCCACGTTCAGCGCGACCTTCGCCACCCGCCGCGTCGTTGCACTGCAGTGATTCGCCCAGGAAGCTCAAGGTGGCCTCGCTCGCGCGCGCGCTGGCCAGGCCCAGACCCGTGAGCTCGGCAGGGTCGATCTCGCCCTGCACCACCAGGCGCACACCGGCACGCGGGTTGATGTCGTGCACGGCCGCAAGCACCGCCTGCACTTGCGCAGGCGTAGCGATGTCGCTCTTGGTGATGAGCACGCGGTCGGCCAGGGCAATCTGCCGCGCGGGCTCTTTGTGGCCGGCTAACTGCGTGGCTACGTTGACAGCGTCGACCAGCGTGACCAGCCCGTCCAGGCGGAACTGCGCGCCGATCAAGGTGTCGCTGGCCAGCGTTTGCACCACCGGCGCGGGGTCGGCCAAGCCTGTGGTTTCGATGATCACGCGGTCGAAGTCGGGCAGCTCGCCCACCTTGCGGCGCGCGAACAGGTCGCGCAGCGTTTCTTGCAGGTCGGTGCGCACCGAGCAGCAGATGCAGCCGTTGGCCAGCAGCGCGATGTTCTCTGAGGACATCGTCACCAGGTCGTGGTCGATGCCGATT
>JANMMH010000048.1:0-1724 GCA_031373055.1 Rubrivivax sp.
GCCAGGTGCCCGTCTTGTTGGCCAGCGACGAGCCCGGGTCGAGCGTGATCGCAAAGGGCTTCTGCATCGTCATGCGCTCACCTCGTCATCGAGCAGGCCGTAGCGGCGGATGTTGCGGTCGGCATCGGCCTGAATGCGCGCGAGCATGTCGGGTTGGGCGGGTGTGCCGAACAAGTGTGCAAAGCGCTTCTGCGGTTTGAGGTAGTCCTCCACCGGCACACGGTGGCGAATCTTCGTTACGGCCGTGACCTCGCCCTTCTCTGCCTCGAAGACCGGGAAGATGCCGGTCTCGCGCGCCAGCCGCGCCAGCTTGATGGTGTCGTGGCTGGCCGAGCCCCAGCCCAGTGGGCAGGGTACGAGGATGTGCAGGTAGCGCGCGCCGTGTAGCGACATCGCGCGCTCGACCTTGGCTTCCAGGTCGTGCAGGTCGGCCACCGTGGCCGTGGCGACATACGGAATTTCATGCGCCATCGCAATGCGTGGCAAGTTCTTGCCTTGCCCGAACTCGGCGCCGGGCATGGCACCCACCGCCATCGTCGTGGCCGTGCGCGCGCCCGCCGGCGTGGCCGAGCTGCGCTGCACGCCGGTGTTCATGTAGGCCTCGTTGTCGTAGCAGATGTAGAGCACGTCGTCGTTGCGCTCGAACATGCCCGAGAGGCAACCGAAGCCGATGTCGGTGGTGCCGCCGTCGCCGCCCTGCGCGATCACGCGCACGTCCTTCCTGCCCTTGACCTTCATCGCCGCCGCGATGCCGGTGCCCACCGCGGCCGCATTGCCGAACAGCGAGTGAATCCACGGCAGTTGCCACGAGGTTTCGGGGTACGGCGTGGAGAAGACTTCGAGGCAGCCCGTGGCGTTGGCCGCGATCAACTGGCCCTTTGTGGCGCGCATCGCAGCATCGACCGCGTAACGCGCGCCCAGCGCTTCACCGCAACCCTGGCAGGCGCGATGGCCGGAGTTCAGCGAGTTGTTGCGCTCGCCTGACGCCTGCACGCTGCGCTGCTCGGGCGCGAGCAGGCGATTGCCGACGGTGAAGGTGCCGGTTTGGTAGAACTTTAGGGGCTGGCTCATCTCAAGCCACCTTGGATGCTACGGTGCCGACGTCGCGCAGCAGCGCCTCAGCGATCGGGCCGCTGCGCCGCACCTTGGCTTCGCGTTCGAGCTGGCGGTTGACGATGCCCCAGTCGAGGTCCATGAAGCTCAGCGGCGGCAGCGTGTCGGCGATAGCCTCGGCCAGCATGCGCAAGAGCGAAGCCTTGGTGATGGCGCGGCCACCGAGGCCCGCAACCACCGTGTAGCCATGCAAATGCACGCCCGACAAGGCGAGGCGCACGTCGGTCGACACCACGCCGCCGAGGCCGACCGAGAAGCTCTTTTCCAGCACCACCACACGCTCGGCGTTTTGCAGTGCGGCGCGCACGGCAGCCAAGGGGAAGGGGCGGAACGACTGGATGCCGAGCACGCCAATCTTCACGCCGCCCTGGCGCATCTCGTCGATGGTGTCCTTCAGCGTGCCCAGCACGGAGCCGAGAGCAACGACGATGGTTTGCGCGTCTTCGATCTGGTAGCCACGCACCAGGCCCCCCGAAGCGCGCCCGAAGCGCGCCGCGAACTCTTCGGCGATGTGCGGGATGCGCTCCAGCGCCGACAACTGCTTGGCATGCGCCAGGTAGCGCACTTCCATGAAGGCCTCAGGCCCGACCATGGCGCCGATCGACACCGGC
>JANMMH010000767.1:0-11274 GCA_031373055.1 Rubrivivax sp.
GGCCTGCAAGCGCGCCTCATGAGCCAGGCCCTGCGCAAGCTCACGGCCACGATCAAGAAGACCAACACCATGGTCATCTTCATCAACCAGATCCGCATGAAGATCGGCGTCATGTTCGGCAACCCCGAAACCACCACCGGCGGCAACGCGCTGAAGTTCTATGCCTCGGTGCGCCTGGACATCCGCCGCACGGGCAACATCAAGAAGGGCGAAGAAGTCATTGGCAGCGAGACCAAGGTCAAGGTCGTGAAGAACAAGGTCGCACCGCCCTTCAAGACGGCCGAATTCGACATCCTCTACGGCGAAGGCATCAGCCGCGAAGGCGAGATCATCGACATGGGCGTGACCGCACAAGTGCTTGAAAAATCAGGCTCCTGGTACGCCTACAAAGGCGAAAAGATCGGCCAGGGCAAAGACAACGCACGCGAGTTTCTGCGTGAAAACGTCGACATCGCGCACGACATCGAAAATCAGGTGCGCGCCTCGGTGGGCATCCCGCTGCTCAACGTCGAGGTTGGCGACGCGAAGTAGGACTGTCCCGTGATGGCGGCCACGACGGGCCTGTCGGACAAGCTGTCGATCAAAGGACAGGCGCTGCGCTACCTGGCGCAGCGCGAGCACTCCAGAGCCGAGCTTGAGCGCAAGCTGATGCGGGCGCTGTCGCGGCCACCGCGCGAGCGGCGGGGCGAGCGTGGCGATGCCGACGACGACGCGGGCACCGCGCTCGGCGCCGACCCCGTCGTCGACGGATTCAATGGTGTCGACCCTGAGCTCGACCCCGAAGATACCGCGCATGCCAAGAAGCAAGCGCTGCAGCAAGACATCGCCAGCACGCTGGACGAGCTCAGCGCCAAGGGCTTCCTCAGCGACGAGCGCACCGCCGCGCAGCTGCTGATAAGCAAAGCGCCGCGTTTTGGCGTCAACCGCTTGCGCCGCGAGATGCAGCTCAAGGGGCTGGACGGTGCGCTGATCAGCAGCACCCTGGCGCAAGCCAAAGACGGCGAGCTGGCGCATGCGCGCGAGGTCTGGCGCCGCAAGTTCGGCGAGCCACCAGCTGACGCCAAGGCCTACGGTAAGCAGATGCGCTTCCTTGCCGGCCGGGGCTTTTCCAGCAGCGTGATCCAGCGCATCCTGCGCGATCACCGCGACTCGGACGACTGAGCCCCGGCAGGGCAACGCAGGCCAGTTGTTGCGCAGCAGCATGCTACATTCGCCGCCGCACTGAAAGCGCGGCACCGCCGCTGCCAGCTGTCCCCGCCAAGCCGCCCACGCCCCACCGATGACGCTCCCTGCCGCGGCACCGCACCGCCAGCTCAAGCACCGCCGCCAGTTCGATGTGCAGGTGTTCTCGCGTGGCGACGGCTTCTGGGAAGTCGACGCGGTGCTGATCGACACCAAGACACGCGACGCCAAGCTCGGCAGCGGCCTGCGAGCGGCTGGCACGCCGATCCACGAGATGCAGCTGCGCCTCGTGGTCGACGAACGCCTGGTGATCCATGAAGCCGGCTCCGAGACACGCTGGATGCCCTACACGCCGCAGTGCGGTGAGCACGGCGACGCCTACGCGCAGCTGGTGGGCTTGAGCCTGGCGCGGGGTTTCCGCAAGAACTTGCTTGAAAAGCTCGGCGGCGTGCTCGGTTGCACCCATCTCACCGAGCTGGCGCAGGTGCTACCCACCGCGGTGATCCAGGCCTTTGCCGGCGAAGTCATCGACACCAAAGGCGACGGCGACGTGCGCCCCTACCAGATCGACCGCTGCCACGCCCTGCGCCGCAGTGGCCCGGTCGTGCAAACCTACTACCCGCGCTGGTTCCAGCCTGCTGCGACTAGCGAGCAAGAAGCTAACACCTGAATTGAGGAGACGCCGATGAAGATCCATGAGTACCAGGCCAAAGAACTGCTGCGCGCGCATGGCGTGCCCGTACCTCGTGGTTACGCCGCGTTCACGGTGCAAGAGGCGGTCGAGGCCGCACAAAAACTCGGCGGCAGCGTGTGGGTGGTGAAGGCGCAAATCCACGCCGGCGGCCGCGGCAAAGGCGGCGGCGTCAAGCTGGCGCGCTCGGTCGATGAGGTCAGAACCATCGCCAGTCAAATTCTCGGCATGCAGCTTGTCACCCATCAAACCGGCCCCGTCGGCCAGAAGGTGCGCCGGCTGCTCGTCGAAGAAGGCGCGGACATCAAGAAAGAGTATTACGTCGCCGCGCTGACCGACCGCGCCACGCAGAAGGTGGCGCTGATGGCCAGCAGCGAAGGCGGCATGGACATCGAAGAGGTGGCACACAAGACGCCCGAGAAGATCCTGAAGGTCTTCGTCGACCCGTTGGTGGGCTTGAGCGACGCACAAGCCAGCGAGCTCTCGCGCGGCATCGGCGTGCCCGAAGCCAGCCAGGCGGCGGCCAACAAGGTCTTGCAGCAGCTCTACACCTGCTACATGGCGAGTGACGCGAGCCTGGCCGAGATCAACCCGCTGATCCTGGAAGGTAGTGGTGCCATCAAGGCACTGGACGCCAAGTTCACCTTCGACAGCAACGCGCTCTTTCGCCACCCCGACATCGTGGCCTGGCGTGACCTTGACGAAGAAGACCCGGCCGAAGTCGAGGCCAGCAAGTTCGATCTGAGCTACATCAGCCTGGACGGCAACATCGGCTGTCTGGTCAATGGCGCGGGCCTGGCCATGGCCACCATGGACACCATCAAGCTCTTCGGCGGCGAGCCGGCTAACTTTCTGGATGTGGGTGGCGGCGCTACCGCCGAGAAGGTCACCGAAGCCTTCAAGATCATGCTCGCCAACAAGAACGTCGAAGGCATCTTGGTCAACATCTTCGGCGGCATCATGAAGTGCGACACCATCGCCGAAGGCATCATCGCCGCGTGCAAGGCCGTCAACCTCTCGGTACCGTTGGTGGTGCGCATGAAGGGCACCAACGAAGACCTCGGCAAGAAGCTGCTGGCTGAGAGCGGGCTGCCCATCATCAGCGCTGACACGATGGCCGAAGCCGCGACAAAAATCGTCGCTGCAGTGAAATGATCTGACGAGGACCCCATGAGCATCTTCATCAACAAAGACACCCGCGTCATCACCCAAGGCATCACCGGCAAGACCGGCCAGTACCACACCAAGGGCTGCCAGGCCTACGCCAACGGCAAGCAATGTTTTGTCGCCGGCGTGAACCCGAAGAAGGCCGGTGAGACCTTCGAGGGCATCCCCATCCACGCCAGCGTGGCCGCCGCCAAGGCCGCAACGGGCGCGACTGTCAGCGTCATCTACGTGCCGCCCGCAGGTGCTGCCGACGCCATCTGGGAAGCCGTGCAGGCTGATCTGGACCTCGTCATCTGCATCACCGAAGGCATCCCCGTGAAGGACATGTTGATGGTGCGCAACAAGATGATCCTCAAGGAATCGCAGGGCGGCAAGAAGACGCTGCTGCTTGGGCCGAATTGTCCGGGGCTCATCACCCCTGACGAGATCAAGATCGGCATCATGCCCGGCCACATCCACCGCAAGGGCCGCATCGGTGTCGTCAGCCGCAGTGGCACGCTGACGTATGAAGCCGTGGCGCAGCTCACCGAAATCGGCCTGGGCCAAAGCAGCGCGGTGGGCATCGGCGGCGACCCCATCAACGGCTTGAAGCACATCGACGTGATGCGCGCTTTCAACGACGACCCCGAGACCGACGCCGTGATCATGATCGGCGAGATCGGCGGCCCCGACGAGGCCGACGCCGCGCGCTGGTGCAAAGCGAACATGAAGAAGCCCATCGTCGGCTTCATCGCCGGCGTGACCGCGCCGGCCGGCAAGCGCATGGGCCACGCCGGTGCGCTGATCTCCGGCGGCGCCGACACGGCCGACGCCAAGCTCGCCGTCATGGAAGAGTGCGGCTTCAAGGTCACGCGCAATCCATCCGAGATGGCGCGGCTACTCAAAGCCATGCTTTGATCAACGGGCGGGATGGGGCCATGGCGCCCCGCCTGCGGTGCGTGGAATTACGCATCCGATGCGGCATCAGGCTGGCTAGAGTCGCGCCCTCGCGCGCATCTCCATGCCGCGCAGATCCCCTGCGTGCACGCCGCCATCCGGCGATGCAGCCCCGATAAGAAAGCCAGCCATGAATCTCACCGACCCGACGTTTTGGATTGCCTTGGTGCAAATCATCGGCGTCAACATCGTGCTCTCGGGCGACAACGCGGTGGTCATCGCGCTGGCCGCGCGTGGCCTACCGGCCGAGCAGCAAAAGCGCGCGGTCGCCTGGGGCAGTGGTGCCGCCGTGATCATGCGTATTGCGCTCACAGCCGTGGCTGTGGAGTTGCTGCGCCTGCCCTACCTCAAGCTCGTCGGCGCTGGCTTGCTGCTGTGGATCGCCGTGCAATTGCTGCTGCCCGAAGACGGTGAAGACGGCCACGGCACGGCCGTCAGCGGCATGGCTGCGGCCATCAAGACGATCTTGCTGGCCGACCTGGTGATGAGCCTGGACAACGTCATCGCTGTGGCTGCTGCGGCCAAGGGCGACATGACGCTCCTGGTGTTGGGCCTGGCGATTTCGATCCCGATGGTGGTCTTTGCCAGCCGGCTGCTGCTGGTGCTGATGGAGCGCTACCCGGCGATCATCACCATCGGTGCGGCGCTGCTGGGCTGGGTGGCGGGCGACATGGCCGTCACCGACCCCATCGACAAGCCTTGGGTCGACCTACATGCCGCGTTCCTGCATTGGGGCGCGCCGCTCTTCTGCGCCGTCGCTGTAGTCGTGGTGGGCAAGTGGCTGGGCGCACGCAAGGCTGCCGCCAAGATGGCGCGTTCGGCACCGACCTCGGTGCTGCCGGCCGACGCCGCTGCCGCCAGCCAGCTGCAACGTGTGCTGTTGGCCATGGACGGCTCCGCAGGCGCTTTGCACGCCGCGCGGCGCCTGGTCGCCCTGCGCGACGACTTGCGCGACGGCCGCAGCCTGGCCGTGCACCTGCTCAATGTGCAGCGCCCCTTGTCAGGCGACGTCACGCGCTTCGTGGGCGGCCAAACGCTGGAGGACTATCACAAGGAGCGTGCCGAAGCCGCCATGGCACCCGCGCGCAGTGTGCTCACCGCTGCCGGGTTGACGTTCCAGGAACACCGCCACATTGGCGAGCCGGGCCTGACCATCGCCGAAGTTGCGCGTGCGCTGAACTGCGAGCTCATCGTGATGGGCGCGCGCGGCCTGGGCGGCAACGCCGCAGCCCTGCTGGGTTCGGTGGCGCAGAGCACCATTGAACACGCGTCGGTGCCGGTGCTGGTGGTGAAGTAGCGCGGCGGCCAAGCCAACATCCGGCGCGCCGCGTGCTGCGTGCTAACGACAAACCAGCACGGGCACCTTGGCCAGCGTCAGCACCTTGTGCGTCTCGCTGCCCAGCAACACACCGGACAGGCCACGGCGGCCACGCGAGGCCATGACGATGAGGTCGCACTTGCGCTTGGCCGCCGCGTCGAGGATGGCCTCCGCCGGGTACTCGCCCGTGACACTCAGGCCCTCAAACGCGACCCCCGCTTGTTGGGCCGCCTGCTCGATCACGCCAAGATAGCGCTGCGCCGCGCGCACGCTAAGGGCGGCGTGATCTTCGGGCAGCATGTAGTCCACGGGCAGCATGCCCTCGAACACCAAGGGCGTGGGCGCCGGCGTGACGAAGAGCCCGGTGAGGCGTGCGCCAAAGGCTTTGGCCATGGCCACGGCGTGCGCAATGGCGTGGTTCGATGCGGCCGAGCCATCGGTGGGAATCAAGATGTGGGTGACCATGCTCGTCTCCAGCGTTGCGTCATTTCACGTAGGGCAGCACCCAGATCAGCATGCCCAGCACGTAGCACACGAGTGCTGCTACCAGCGTGAAGGGCACGCTCCAGGCGAGGAATTCGCGCAGCGAGACTTTGCGCTTTTCTTCGCGCTGGCAGATGTTGAGCGCGGCATACAGCGCCGGTGCGCCGGCCACCGTGAGGTTGCTGCCCAGCGTGCCGGACCACAGCAGCATCCACCACAGCGGCCAAGGCTCCACGCCGTCGGCCTGCAAGCCCTTGATGGTGTGCAGGAAGGTCAGGATGTAGGCGTCATGTTCGACGATGCCCACGATCGGCACCGTCACCCAGTACATCAAGGACGCCGCCAGCGCGTAGTTCTCGGTGAACATCGGCCGCAGTTGGTGCGCCAGCAGCTCGAACACATGCACGCGCTCCAGGCCACCCACCAACGCAAAAAGCGCGATGTAGAAAAAGATCGCGCGCCAGTCCAGTTCTTCAAGGATCTTTTCGAAGCTCGGCGCCTTCACGCGGTCCCCCAGCACTTCGAGCAAGAGCACCAGCGTCACGGCACCGGTCATGGCGATGAAGCCGAGCTTGACGCCCAGCGCCTGGCGCATGGCCATGCCCACCACCGTCAGGATGAACCAGCCGACCACGATGGTGGCGAACATACGATTGGGAATGCGCGTCTCGATGCCCAGCTCGTCGGGGTTCACGCTTTGGCGGCGGTGACCACGAAAGCCGTAGAAGTACATCGTCGCCAGCGTGATGGCAAACGTCACCATCAGGATAGGGAACGAGGACGGCCGGCCCTTGTGCCAGAAGAAGTCCATGAACTCGGCGCCGGCCACGCTGTGCAGCATCTGCGGCGGCAGGTCCCCCAGCAACATGGCCGAGCCCATGAAGTTGGCCGAGAAGCCGATCATCAACACCAGCGGCGTGACCGGCATCTTCAGCGCGCGCGCCAGCGGTAGCGCCACGGGCGCCATCATCAAAATCACGACGACGTTGTCGATGAACATCGAGATCGTGCCGGCCAGCACCGACAGGATGATGACCAGCAACCCCGGGCGCCCACCGGAGAGGCGCAGCGCCTGCACCGACAGCCAGCTTGGCACGCCGGTGCGGCCGAAGTACGAGGCGATGATCCAGACGCTGACCAGGATCGCCATCACGTTCCAGTCCACGAGCCCGAAGGCGTCGGCGTCGCTCATCACGCCAACCCAGATCATCAGCACGACACCGATCAGCGCGGCAACGGTGCTGTCAACGACGTTGCTGATGACGACGACAATGGTGATTGCAAAGATGGCCACTGCAAGCCACGCCATGCTGTCCATGCAGACCTCCCCCGATGAACGGCGCCAAGCTGGCGCTCAGCCAAGTGTGGCGGCGTGAACCGCCGTGCGCATCGTGACGCTTCCTGCCCGGCCCGCGTCTGATCGAGGTCATGCCTCGCTCCCCCACTCCATGGTGGCTGCAGCGTGCGTTCGGGGCCAGCCATGACCCTGCGCATGCTATGGTTTGCGGCATGCGGCACCACCTTGTCTAGCCATGCCTGAAGCAGGGCACGTACTGGCCGACTACGCCGTGCAACGCCTCATCGGGCGCGGCAGCAGCGGCAGCGTCCACCTCGCGCAAGACCAGCGCGACGGCAGCTGGGTGGCGCTCAAGCTGTTGGCGGCGCCGGCGCATGACGACGACCACGACGATCACGACGACGGCGACAGAGCGGCCGCGCGTGTGGCCTTCCTGCGCGAAGCCGCCACCACGCGGCAATTGCGCCACCCCGACATCGTGGCCGTGCTCGATGCCGGCGAAGTTGCCGGCGTGATGTGGCTCGCGATGGAGCTCGTGCCCGGCTGCGACCTCACGCGCTACACGCTGGCCGCGCGCCAACTGCCCGACGCGCTGGTGCTGCGCATCGGCCAGCGCATCGCCGCCGCGCTGGCGCACGCGCACGCCGCGGGCTTTGTGCACCGCGACGTCAAGCCGTCGAACATCCTCGTGCACTGGCCCAGCAACATCGTGAAGCTCGGCGACTTCGGCATCGCGCGCGGCAGCGATGCACAGGCCACGCGCACTGGCGTCGTGCTCGGCTCGCCGGCCTACCTCGCACCTGAGCAGCTGGCCGGCGCCGTGGCCGACGCGCGCACCGATCTCTACGCCTTGGGCGTCACGTTGTTCCAGCTCTTGTGCGCAAGGCTGCCGTTCACGGCCGACTCGATGGGCGCGCTGTTGCACGCCGTGGCCACCCAGCCGGCGCCCAAGCTGTCGGTCCTGCGCCCGGACTTGCCCGCGGCACTTGACACATTGCTGGGCATGCTGCTGCGCAAGTCCGCGCAAGAGCGCCCGGGCAACGCCGCCGAGTTGTCGGCCGATCTCGACCACTGGTCTCGCAGCTTGGAACCGCACCCTGCCAACCCGCACGGTGCGATGTCACGCCCTGTGGTTTAGCCCGAGTCGAGCGCGTGGGGTTCCAAGGCAGAATTACCCACCACGCTTTTCCGCCGCGATTTTCCACCCTGTTTTTCCACCTGGTCTCCCCGCGTTCATTGCCATGACGATCGAGTTCCACGCTGCCAGCGACCCCGGTCGTGCCCGCAGCAACAACGAGGACTCGGTCGCCATCGAGATCGACGCGGCGCTCGCCGTGCTGGCCGATGGCATGGGCGGCTACAACGCCGGTGAAGTGGCCAGCCACATGGTCACCTCCTTCATCCAGGCCGAGCTTGGCCGCTGGCTGGTCGAGGCCAGTGTGCAGGCCAGCGACGCCGACGTGCGCCGCGCCATGGACATCTGCGTCGACAACGCCAACCGCGCCATCTTCAATGCCGCCAACGCCAACCCGCAATACGCCGGCATGGGCACGACGCTGGTGCTGGCGGTGTTCCGTGACACGCGTTTGTTGATCGGCCATGTCGGTGATTCGCGCGCCTACCGCATGCGCGCCGGGCGCTTGCAGCAGATCACGCGCGACCACTCCTTGCTGCAAGAACAGATCGACGCCGGGCTCATCACCGCCGAGCAAGCGGCGTTCTCGGCCAACAAGAATCTGGTGACACGCGCGGTGGGAGTGGAAGACACCGTGCTGCTCGAAACGCATCAGCACGACATCCTGCCGGGTGACGTCTACCTGCTGTGCTCCGACGGCCTGTCGGACATGCTCGACGACGCCACCATTGCGCAGGTGATGCTTGCTTACACCTCGCTGGACGCGACGGCCAAAGCGCTGGTCGATGCGGCCAACGAGGCGGGTGGAAAGGATAATATCGCGGTCGTTTTGGCGCGCGCTCCTGGGGGCGCGCCGGTGGCGACGAGGTCTTGGTGGCCCTTCAAGCGTGAGGCTCAGCGATGAGCGCTCAAGCCTTGCCGGGGCAGACACTGAGGCTAGAACAATGGGCTGAGGAGCGCGGCGTGAGGCGGGTGACTGGGCACAGTCGCGCGTCTGCGGTGCAGGGGTGAGCATGGGCAAGCTGGTGGTATCGCTCGACGGCGTGGTGATCAAAGAAGTTCAGGTCACCAAGGACAAGACGACGCTCGGCCGTCGCCCGTACAACGACATCGTGATCGACAACCTGGCCGTCAGCGGCGAGCACGCGGTGCTGCAGATGGTCGGCGCCGACGTCTTCATCGAAGACCTCAACAGCACCAACGGCACCTACATCAACGGCAAAGCCGTCAAGAAGCAACTGCTGCAACACAACGACACCGTCGAGATCGGCAAGTACAAGATCAAGTACCTGGTTGACGATGGCCAAGACTACGAAAAGACCATGCTCATGCGGCCCGGTGCCATATCCGCCGGCGCCGACGCGCAGCGCCCGCATTCCGGCTTCGGCGCACTGCAGGCCACGCCGCCGCTGGCTGCCGCACAGCCGGCCATGATCAAGGTTCTGAACGGCGCGGCGGCAGGGCGCGAAGTCACGCTGACCAAGGTCGTCACCACCGTCGGCAAACCCGGCGTGCAGGTGGCGTCGATCACCAAACGGCCCAACGGCTACGCCTTCGCGCATGTGGAAGGCAACTCGCGGCCCACCGTCAACGGCATTCCGCTGACCAGCGATTCGATCCCCCTGCGCAATGGCGACGTCATCGAGCTCGCCGGCACGCAGATGCAGTTCATCTTTCGCTGATGTCGTGAACACAGCGGCGCCGGGCTGAGCCTCGGCGCCAAGCGTGACCACCGTCACGCATGACCGCGAAAGCTGCCCCAGCGCCTAGCTTTGCATGCTGAAAAGCGTGTGAGCTGGCTTGCGCGGCCAGGGCAGTCCGCGCAGCATCGCGGTCTTCTCGCGTTCGGCGCGCCCTCGCGGCCTGGCCCACCCCACCTATGCAAATCCGGGTCCTCGGATGCTCCGGCTCCATCGCCGCTGGCAGCCGCACTACATCGTTCCTCATCGACGACGACGTGCTCGTCGACGCCGGCACGGGCGTCGGCGACTTGAGCCTGGAAGAGATGGTGCGCATCGACCACATCTTCATCAGCCACTCGCACCTAGACCACGTGCTGGCCATCGGCCTCCTGGCCGACAGCGTGACACGCCGGCGCGACGCGCAGCAGCGCCCCCCGGTGCAGGTGCACGCGCTGGCCAGTACCTTGGCCGCACTCAAGACGCACATCTTCAACGGCATCATCTGGCCCGACTTCACGCGGCTGCCCAGCGTCGAGCATCCGGTTCTGGCGTTTGCGCCGCTGGCGGTGGGCGACATCATCGAACTCGGCGCGCGGCGCATCGAGGTGCTGCCCGCCGCGCACACCGTGCCCGCCGTGGGCTACGCCGCCAGCCTGGCCGCGTCGAACAGCGGCGCCTGGGTCTTCACGGGCGACACCGGGCCCAATCCGGAGCTGTGGGCGCGGCTGGCGTCAATGCCCATCCACAGCCTGGTGATCGAGACCGCGTTCAGCGACGACGAGCTGGACCTCGCCCGCATCAGCCGCCACCTGTGCCCGTCGCTGCTGGCGGCCGAGCTGGCGCAGCTCGCCGCGCCGGTGGACGTGCTGATCACCCACATCAAGCCCGGCGACGTGGACGCGGTGATGTCGGAGATCGCGGCGCAGGTGTCACCGCATCGCATCAAGGCGATGGTGTCGGGGCAGGTGATCCGTATTGGCTGATGGCGGTGGCGCCGCCCTGCGGCCGAAGTTGCGGGAGCGACCAAGCCCGTCACTTGTCGCGCACCCAGGGCGGACCTGAGGGTCGCATGTGACCGATCTGGTCGCATGCGTCGGCCAGAAGCCACCAGTTCCGACCTTGGTGGCACGATTCCGGGCTGGCATGAACCCTGCTTTCATAGGGGCTGTTATCCCGCCCACCGCCACCCCTCAAAGGAGTCTGACCATGAACCGTATGCAACGCCGCGCACAAGCCGGCTTTACCCTCATCGAGCTGATGATCGTCGTCGCCATCATCGGCATCCTGGCCGCAGTGGCTCTGCCGGCTTACCGTGACTACACGGTCAAGGCGAAAGTTTCCGAAGTGATATTGGCGGCGAGTTCGATGAAGAACGTTATTGCG
>JANMMH010000815.1:0-2308 GCA_031373055.1 Rubrivivax sp.
CACCACCGCCACAAGGTCGACGCCCCCAGCGGCACCGCGCTGGCGATGGGCGAGGCCATCGCACAGGCACAAGGCCGCGCGCTCGCCGACTGCGCCGTCTACGCGCGTGAAGGCGCCACCGGCGAGCGCCCCGCAGGCGCCCTCGGCTTTGCCGCCCTGCGCGGCGGCGACATCGGTGGCGACCACACCGAGCTCTTTGCCGGCAGCGGCGAGCGCATCGAAATCACGCACCGCGCCAGCAGCCGCCAGAACTACGCGGCCGGCAGCCTGCGCGCCGCCGCGTTCGTGGCCGGCCGCGCGCCAGGCTTGTATGGCATGGACGATGTGCTGGGGCTCAAGAGATGAGTGGTCTGCAACATTTCTGGAACCAGAGCGACACGGTCGGCCGTGCTGTGGCCTTCTTGCTTTTGGCGATGTCGGTCTCGGCCTGGGTCGTGATCCTGTGGAAGAGCTGGGTGCTGCGCCGCGCCGCCACAGACATCGCACGCGCAGTGCCCGCCTTCTGGGACGCGGCGTCGACCGCAGACGCGCGCCTGCGCCTGGGCACGCTCGACCGCGAACAGGTGCTGCTGCCGCTGCTCGACGCCGTGGCCGTGCGCACCACCGCCGGCACCCTGGAAACCAGCGGCCAGCTGGCCTCGCAGCTGACACGCCGGCTGCGCGACGCGCTGCACCGTGGCCTGGCGCACTTGCAGTTCGGCCAGGTGCTGCTTGCCTCGGTGGGCAGCACCGCCCCGTTCGTGGGGCTCTTTGGCACCGTCTGGGGCATCTACCACGCGCTCGTAGGCATCGCTGCGTCGGGCTCGATCTCGATCGAAAAGGTCTCGGGCCCGATCGGTGAAGCACTCATCATGACCGCCGCCGGCATCGCCGTGGCCGTGCCTGCCGTGCTGGCCTTCAACATCTTCGGCAAGAAGGTGGCGGCCTGCGAGGCCGAGCTCGAAGGCTTTGCGCACGACCTGCGCGAGATGGCGCTGGACGACCAGCGCTAGCGCCCATCCTGCACCCACACCATGGCCTTCGGCAGACTTGAACGCAACCCCGGCGCCCAGCCGATGAGTGAGATCAACATGACGCCGCTCATCGACGTCATGCTCGTGCTCTTGGTGATCTTCATCATCACCGCACCGTTGATGACCTCGAGCCTGAAGCTCGACCTGCCCAAAACCGAAGGCGCGCGGCCGAGTGACGCGCCGGCGTTCATCGCGCTGGCGGTGGACGCGCAGGGCAACTTCTTCGTCGGCGACGACAAGGTCGACAAGGCGCAACTGTCACAGCGCGTGCGCGACGCCGCCGCGCGCGATGCGCAGACCGAAGTGCAGCTGCGTGCCGACCAAAAGGTGCCCTACGGCCGCGTCGCCGAGTTGATCGGCCTCTTGCAAGACGCTGGCCTGACGCGCATCGGCTTCGTGACGGAAGCGCCGCCAAAGTAGCTCCCTACAATTCGGCGCATGAACGAGAAATACGCTCCCGCCGAAGTCGAAGCCGCCGCCCAGGCGCATTGGGCCGCCACCGGCGCCCAGCGCATCACCGAAGACGCCAGCCGCCCCAAGTTCTACGCCTGCT
Source organism: Rubrivivax sp. (assembly GCA_031373055.1). Lineage (GTDB taxonomy): Bacteria > Pseudomonadota > Gammaproteobacteria > Burkholderiales > Burkholderiaceae_C > Rubrivivax. The sequence goes on from JANMMH010000815.1 coordinate 1,567, forward strand.
CGATGCTGCCCTACCCCAGCGGCAAGCTGCACATGGGGCATGTGCGCAACTACACCATCAACGACATGATGGCGCGCTACCTGCGCATGAAGGGCTTCAACGTCTTGATGCCGATGGGCTGGGACGCTTTTGGCCTGCCCGCAGAAAACGCCGCCATGGACAACAAGGTGCCGCCAGCCGCCTGGACGCGCGCCAACATCGCCGACATGAAGTCGCAGATGCAGCCCCTGGGACTGTCTTTCGACTGGCAGCGTGAAGTCGCCACCTGCGACCCCCGCTACTACAAATGGAACCAGTGGTTCTTTTTGAAGATGCTGGAAAAGGGCATCGCCTACCGCAAGACGCAAATCGTCAACTGGGATCCGGTCGACCAGACCGTGCTCGCTAACGAGCAAGTTGAGGATGGCAAGGGCTGGCGCAGCGGCGCCATCGTTGAGAAGCGCGAGATCCCCGGCTACTACCTGGCCATCACGCAGTACGCCGACGAGTTGCTCGCGGGTGTGACCGACACCACGCACCGCGACTACCTTGAAGGCTGGCCCGAGCGCGTGCGCTTGATGCAAGCGCACTGGATCGGCCGCAGCGAAGGCGTGCGTTTCGCCTTCAAGCACTGCTCGATTAAGGCGACGAGATCGGGGTTGACGTCTGCCGCAAGGGTCGCCAGCTGGTGCTCGGGTTCAACGGCTCAGAAGGTCACGCCCATCAGCGTGTCCGCTAGTGGCGAGAAGACGTACAAGCTGCC
>JANMMH010000484.1:0-2338 GCA_031373055.1 Rubrivivax sp.
CGCCGACCTTGCGGCGCGCGAACAGTTCGCGCAGGGTCTCCTGCAGATCGGTGCGCACCGAGCAGCAGATGCAGCCGTTGGCCCGCAGCGCGATGTTCTCCGACGACATCGTCACCAGGTCGTGGTCGATGCCGACCTCGCCCAGCTCGTTGATGATCACGGCGGCTCCGGCCATGGCGGAGTGGCGCACCAGGCGCGACAGCAGGGTGGTCTTGCCGCTGCCCAGGAAACCGGTGAGCAGCGTCACCGGCAGGCGGCCGGCGAGCGGGTCGCGCACGGTCGGCGCAGGGGCCGCGTTCAGATGTCCATCTCCAGGATGTACAGGCCACCCGTGAAGCGGTCGACCGTGTAGACGATGCGGCGCTCGTCGACGTACACGTCGTTCAACTGCACGGCACCGGCGGGCGACAGCTTCGGCGCGCTGGGCACGTAGTAGGCGATCTCTTCCACACGGTAGGGGTCGCTGGTGTCGTACACGCGCACGCCAGCATTGAAGAAGGTGCCGACGATGATGGTGTCGGACTGGAACGAGCTCGGCCCGGGCAGGTTCTCGTGCAAGTTGTGCGCGCCAAAACGCCCGCCGCGTTTCGCGAAGGCGTCAAAGGGCGGTGCCGGGAAGGTGCCGATGGGCACAGGGTTGGCTTCATTGCGCGCGTCGATCATCCACACCAGCTTGGGCCAGTCGGCGCCGTTGTCGAGCACACATTCGTCGCTGACGACCCACAGGCCGCGCCCGAACAAGGGCAGCACTGTGTGCGTGAAGCCGTTGAAGGGCGGCGAGGGGTTCCACTTCGAGACGACCTTGATGTCGCTCATGTTCGAGATGTCCAGCACAAAGGCGCCGCCGTCGATGTAGCCCACATAGGCGCGGTCGGGCCGCTGCGGGAAGACGTTGGTGTTGTGCGCGCGAAAGCCCATGTCGAAGGGGGCCGGCAAGCGCTGTGGCGGCGGTGCGGCGTCGCCTTCGCGTGTGCCGGGGACCCACCAGCGGCCCACTTCGATGGGCTTGGAAGCGTTGGCGATGTCGATGATGCGGTAGCACTGATCGTCCAGCGGATGGCGCGGCTGGAAGTCGCCGGCGCCGCCGGAGAGGTGCACGTAGCGGCCGTCGACAAACCACACGGCGTGCACGCCGCGCGAGTACGGGCCCGAGCAGTCGAAGTGCGAGATCAGGCGCGGGTTCTCGGGCACGCTCACGTCAAACAAATCCATGCCCGCGGGCTTGATGCCCACGGCGCTGGCCTGGTAAGCCACGGCCAGCGTGTCGCCCACGACGTCCAGCGAATTCGAGCGCAGCTTCATGTGCGGCAGCTGCGTCTGCACGATGAGCCGCGGCTTGCGCGGGTCGGTGACGTCAACGCCAGAGAAGTTCTTCGGCGCCGATTCATGTGCCAGCCACAGGATGCGCCGGCCATCGCGCGTGAGCTGCAAGGCCATGCCTTCACCCAGGCCGCCGTAGCCGTCCAGCTCATGCTGGGCCAGCAGCTTCATGTTCAGCGCCAGTGTTTTGTCGGCGCGGCTGCCGGGTGCGGGCAGGCTGGGGGTGCTGGGGTGGGCCATGAGGGAAACTGGGGATGCTTATTTAGCAAATGATCATATAGGCTGAGTTGCGATTCAGGTAGCCATCCTGAACCCTGCGCCTTAGCCATCAGGAGCCATCGATGCCGCATCCCGTTTCATTCCGTCGTATTTTCTCGCTGCGCATGTTGGCGCTGGCTGCGCTGTGCGCCGCGCCACTGGCTGCTGTGGCGCAAGCCTTCCCCAGCAAGCCGGTGCGCCTGATCGTGACCTACCCGCCCGGCGGCAGCTCCGACTTGATGGCGCGCATCACGGCGGAAAAACTCAGCGCCCATTGGGGCCAGCAGGTGCTGGTGGAAAGCAAGCCCGGCGCGGCGGGGTCCATCGGCATGGAGTTCACGGCCCGCCAAGCGGCCGACGGCTACACCTTTGTGATTGGCAATCTGGGCCCGGCGGCGGTGAACCCGCTGATCAGCAAGGTGCCCTACAACATGGAGCGCGACTTCATCCCCATTTCGCTGACCGCCACCGGGCCCAACATCCTGGTGGTGTCGGCGAGCTCACCGTTTCGCTCGCTGGCCGACATCCTGGCCGCCGCGCGTGCCAAGCCCGGCGACGTCACCTTTGGCACCAGCGGGCCCGGCAGCATGTCGCACCTGTCGACCGAAATGCTGATGCGCCAGGCGCAGGTGAAGATGGCCAACGTGCCTTACAAGGGTGGTGGCCAGGCCCTCACCGACCTGGTCAGCGGGCAACTGGGTTTCATGATCTCCGACGCGCTGCCGGTGGTGCAGTTCATCAAGACCAACCGCCTGCGCGC
>JANMMH010000833.1:0-5740 GCA_031373055.1 Rubrivivax sp.
CTGCACGAGGATGGCCTCCAGCCGCGTGAGCCAGCCTTCGGGCAGATCGCTCGCCAGGCCGCCAATGCGGCCGTAGCTGTAGGTCACACGCGCACCGGTGAGTGCCGCCAGGTGCTCGTACATGTGGTCGCGCAGCATCACCAAGTACAAAAACGCCGTCATCGCGCCCAGCTCCATGAGCCCGGCGGCGATGCAGGTGAGGTGGTCGACAACGCGGCTGTACTCCAACAGCAGTGTGCGCAAGTAGGTGCAACGCGGCGTGATCTGCACGCCCATCAGCTGCTCGACGGCGTCGCAGTAGGCGAAGTCGTTGGCTAAGGCCGAAACGTAGTTGAGCCGGTCGACGTAGGGGATGAGGTTGTGCCAGCTGTGGTCTTCGCACTCTTTCTCAAACCCGCGATGCAGGTAGCCGCAATGCACGTCGCTGCGCAACACACGCTCGCCGTCGAGCTCGGCAATGATCTGCACCGTGCCGTGCGTCGCAGGGTGCGAAGGGCCGATGTTGACGATGACGCTGTCTTCACGCAGCGGCGTGCCGAAGATCGAGCGCACGGGGTTGGGCAAGGTCATGTCCACGTAGGTTGCCCGTTATTTGCGATACGGCACCAGCGGCTGCTCGTGCGTCTTGGCGTAGTCTTTGCGCAGCGGGTGGCCGACAAAACCTTCGTAGAGCAGGATCGGGCGCAGGTCTTCGTTGCCACGAAACCCGATGCCCACCATGTCGTGGCATTCGCGCTCCATGAAGGCCGCCGAGGCGTAGAGCGCCACGAGCGAATCGACCACCGCGTCGTCTTCAGCCACGCGCGTTTTTAGGCGCACGCGTTGGCCGGCGGTGCTGGCGTAGAAGTGGTGCACGACTTCAAAGCGTGGCGTCTGGCCGAGCCAGTCGATGGCGGTGACGTCGAGCAAAAGGTCAAAGCCGAATTCGCGCTTGAGGCGCCACACCGTGGGCACCAGCTCGGTGGGCGTCAGGTGCAGCACGAAGACACCGTGCGACACCGTGCCGGGCCCGGCCGAACTCACAAGTTGCTGCGTCAGCGACTCAAGCAAGGCGGCAGCCATTCAAAAATCCTCGCCCAGGATGGGATGTTTGGCGCGCGCGATCTTGTCTTGCAACTGCATGATCCCGTCGATCACCATTTCGGGCCGCGGCGGGCAGCCGGGCACGTAGATGTCCACCGGCACGATGCGGTCGATGCCCAACACCGTGGCGTAGTTTTGATAGAAGCCGCCGCTGCTGGCGCACACGCCAAAGGCCATCACCCATTTCGGTTCGCACATCTGCTCGTAGACCTTCAGCAGGATGGGTGCCTGTTTGTGCGTGACGGTGCCCACCACCATCAAGAGGTCAGCCTGCCTTGGTGAAAAGCGCGGCAGGGCCGCGCCAAAGCGGTCGGTGTCGTAGGGCGAGGCGCTCACCGCCATGAACTCCATCGCGCAGCAGGCGGTGACGAAGGGGTAGGGAAAGATCGAGAACTTGCGCGCCCAGCCGATGAGCTCGTCTTTGCGCGTGGTGAGGTACTCAAACGCGCCGTCTTTGGCATGCGCCGGCGCATGGATGGGCACAGTGCGCGCGTACATGGCCTACTCCGTCACCGACTCGACGAGCCGGGCGTGGAAGACCACGAGCACGATCAGCACCAGCAAGCTCATGAAGCCCACGAAGGTGGCCAGCAAGAAGCCGCTGAGCGGCTGCGCGGCCAGTGCCCAGAGGTAGAGGAACACGGTCTCCAGGTCGAACAGGATGAAGACGATGGCCAGCGCGTAGTACTTCACCGGCACGGCCTTGACGTTGACCGTGCTCACGGCGGTGGCGCCGCACTCAAAAGGCTCCAGCTTGAGGTTTGACGCCACCGGCTTGGGCCCGAGCAGGCGGTTCAGACCCAGCGTCAAGGCCACCACGCTGAGGATGGCACCGAGGTAGAGCAAGAAGGCCACGCTGGCGTTCATGGTGCTGGCCGCATCTCGCCTTGGGGCCGCTTCAGCACGCTACGTCTCCTTGTTAGTTCTGGCTTGTGGCCAGCTCGATGCGATGCAGGCTAAGGGCACGCGCGGGGTGGCTGTTTGTTGCAGATCAAGCGGCGAAAGCTGGGCTTTCGCGGCCCGCGCCAGTGCGCTACGTCGGCTTTGATGACCGAACCATGATCTGCATCAACTGCCCGGCGCCACAACTCGCTTCAATCGCCCGATGCTTGCGCGTGCTCGGGGCCTCAGAGCCGGCGCAGGCATCGGCTTCGCACCGCCGCAAAACAGGTGCATGGCGAGGAGAGATTCATGCCGCAGATGCGCTTTGGTTCACGCCCGGCTCTGGCCGTTGCCTTCCTTGTGCTGGCCACCTTGGCCGGGTGCGGTGGGGGCGGCGATGCCGGCTCCGCCGGCCCGGCGGGCGCACCTGGTGCGGCTGGTCCGACGGGCCCCGCCGGGCCAGCCGGCCCCACGGGCCCAGCCGCTACCAACACGGTGAACCTTGAGTTCATCACGCCCGAAGCCTGGGAGAAGGCGCAGTTCAAATCGGCCGTCACCAAGGTCACCATTGCCAGCCCACCGGTGGTGGAGTTCACGCTCACCGACCAGCAGAACAACGCGGTGGTGGGGCTGGAGAAGATCACCTCCAAAGCCGCTACCGACACGCTGGCTCAGTACCGCAACCTCTCATTCGCACTGGCCAAGCTGGTGCCACGCACCGACGCGAGCCCAAGCAAATGGGTGAGCTACATCGTGACCACCGTGCCCACCACCACTGCGGCGGCGGCGCCCACGCGCCCAGGCGCCGACAACACCGGCAAGCTCGAAGCCGTCTCGCCCGGCAACTACCGCTACACCTTCTACCGCGACGTGCCAGGCATCAAGGCGCAGGTGGATGGCATGGCGGTCACCGGCATCAACAACAAGGCCGACCTTGGTGACCTGACGTTTGCGCCGAACCTGCCGCACCGTTTGGCGATTCAGATCGGCGGCGCGGCACCCGGCACCGGCAACAACACGCCCAACGCGGCGACGCTGACGCCGACGGTGAACCTGGCCAATGCGCTGAACGTGACCTACGACTTCATCCCCGCCACGGGCCGCGCGCTGACTGCCGCCGAGCTGACGCGTGAAGACGTGAATATCGAAAGCTGCAACGTCTGCCACGGCAAGCTGGCCGTGCACGGCGGCAGCGCGCGTGTGGAAACGCGCTATTGCGTGGCTTGCCATACGGAGCAGCGCGCTTACGGCCGTGCCCGCGTCACGTCCACCGCAGGCAAGTTCCCCGCACTCACCGAGACGGCCACGGTCAACCCCGCCACCGGCATCACGAGCTACAGCTACACGCCCGACACCTACGTCGCCGACGGCGAGGTGGCGGGCAACTTCACGACCCTGATCCACAAGATGCACCAGGGCCAAACGCTGGTGAAGGACAACTACCACTACGCCGGCGTCGCGTTCAACAACAAAGGCTTCTCCAAGCTCGGTGGCGGCCAGCGCATGTGCACCACCTGCCACGACAGCAAGGTCGCGGCCACTGCCGACAACCACCGCAACCTGCCCAGCCGCTTGTCCTGCGGCGCCTGCCACGACGGCATCGTGTGGAACACGGGCGGCGGCTCGACGCTGGCCGACAAGGCGGCTGCCACGGCCGTGGGCGCCATCGTCGCGACCTCGGGCCACCGCGGTGGCGCGGCGGCGGATGACGCCAACTGCGCGTCATGTCACACCTCGCGTGGCATCCAGATCTCGCACCGCATGCAAAACATCACCAAGAACAACCCCGAGATCACCGAAGGCCTGGTGTCCTTCACGTACGACATCAAGTCGGCCACGGTCAACGCGGCGAACGACTTGATCGTCGAGTTCGGTATCAAGCAGCGCATCGCACCGAGCACCACCGACACCTTGGTGACGCTGGTGCCGCCCGCCGCCACGGTGAGCAACTCGCTCGTGGGCTTCACCGGTGGGCCGAGCTTCTTGCTGGCCTACGCGCAGCCGCAAGACGGCATCACCGCACCGGTGGACTACAACAACTTCGGCCGCACGCAGGCGCAGCCGCGCAGCGTGTCGCTGGCCAGTTTGTTGTCCACCAGCCAGGCGGCCAACGGCGTGCTGGCGGCGTCGGGCACGACAGCGGGCTACTACGTGGCCACCATCAAAGGCAGCGGTCAATGGGCTTTCCCGGTGGGCGCGCGGCTGCGTGCGGTGGGCTTGCAGGGCTACTACAGCCAGATCACCGCACCGGCCACGGCGCAGGCGCCCAACGGCCGCCACGCGATCTCCGTCGTGAAGGCCGTGACGGGTGACGTGGTGCGTCGCGCGGTCGTGGATTCGCAGAAGTGCGCAAACTGCCACGAGTGGTTTGAGGCGCACGGCGGCAACCGGGTCTTCGAGCCGCAGATGTGCGTGATGTGCCACAACCCAGGGCTAACGACCAGCGGACGCGGCATCGCCGACAGCCTGCTCAATACCTGGACCTTCGACATCGCCTCGACGCGCATCCTTGCGGATTGGCGCTTCGACAAGACGCTGCCCAACGCGGCCTTGAAGTTCCCGGCCACCAGCAACAACTTCAAGGACCTGATCCACGGCATCCACGCCGGGCGCGAACGCGTGAGCCCGTTCCAGGACGCACGTGACCGCGCCAGCAGCGGCGTGATCCAGTTGCTGGACTTCCGGCGCATGGACTTCCCCGGTCGCCTGCAGAACTGCGAGACCTGCCACGTCACGGCGGCAAGCAGCGAGCAGAAGACCTACAACTACGTGCCGCTGGGCACGCTGGCGTCCACCTACGAGGCCATCGACGCGGCCTACGCAGCGGGCATCGCGGGCGGCACGGCCACGCCAGCACACGCCAAGGCGGCATTGGCCACGGCGAGCAACACCGACATCGTGACGACGCCCTTCGCCGCCGCCTGCACGACCTGCCACGATCGGCCTGCGGCCAAGGCGCACATCACCCTCAACGGCGGTGTTATTGGCGGCACGCGCGCGGCGGCCAGGCCCACGGGCGTGGAGGACGTCGAGTCCTGTGCCGTTTGCCACGGGCCGGGACGCGAGTTCGATGCGGTGAAGGTCCACAAGTGAGCTGCGCGCGGTGTGAGCGGTGGCGGGGATGACCCGCCGCCCATGGCTCATCGCGCTGCTGGCGCTGGCGCTGCCGGCGGCGGCGAGCCAGCCCGCGCCCAAACCTTCGGGCCTGAAGCCGCAGCCCATCGACCTCAACAGCGCCAGCCTGAGTGAGCTGCAATCGCTGCCGGGCATCGGTAAAGCCGAGGCCGCGCGCATCGTGGCGGCGCGCCCGTACCGCAGCAAAGCGCGGCTGCTTGAGTTCAACGTACTGAACGAAGCGCAGTTCGATGCGGTCAACCGGCACGTTGTGGCGAACCAGAAGAGCCTGCCCAAGCTGGCCAGCACAAAACCCTAGCGAGGCACCGATGAAGACAAGCAAGCTCCTGCTCTTCGCGCTGTGCCTGCTGGCCTCGGCAGCCTTTACCCAAACCGCCGCGCAGTCCCCGGCACCCCTGCCGCGCGCCGACCAATACAGCGCCAAAGGCGCTGACACCTGCCTCGAATGCCACGACGACGAGAACGCCGCCTACTCGGCCAAGGCGATGTTCAAAGGCAAACACGCCCACCGTGGCGACAAGCGCACGCCCTTCGGCGCGGGGCAGCTGCAATGCGAGTCGTGCCACGGCCCCGGCGCACTGCACGCGCGCAACAAGAAGGCGGCCTCCATCATCAGCTTCAAGCCCGACTCCAAAGCCAC
>JANMMH010000012.1:0-4038 GCA_031373055.1 Rubrivivax sp.
CCGCACGAAGCGGTCGGTGAAGTCGACACGCCCGCCGCTGAGTTTGGTGCTGGCGATGGTGAGGTCGATCGGCAGCTCGCTGGGCGGCGCGCTGGCAGCGGCTGCGGGTGCCGCGGCGGCCACTGAAGGCGTGGCCGCAGACGCAGGCGTTGCGGCCGTCCCCGCTGGCGCTTGGGCCAGATTGAAGCGGCCCTGTTCGGTGACGAGCAGGCGTGCATAAAAGTTCGTCAGCGCAAGCTCGCCGATGTCCACACGCGGTTTGGTCGCAGGCGACAGCGCCAATGTGAGCTGCTTGAGCGTGAGCGACTGCCAGGACAGCAGCTCAGGGTCGGCGGCGCTGGCGCTCTGTACCGAGCCCAGCGCGGCACGCAGGTCCAGATCGGCCACCAGCAGCTCGCCGCTGGCCCGCAAACTGGGGCCTTGTGCGGTGGCGTCATAGCGTAGGTCACCGCGCCAGTTCAACTCGGCCCGTGCCAGCTGCAGCGGCAGCAGCGCGGCGTAGTAGGGCTCGAAGGCATGCACGGGCATCCGCTCTAGCGTGAGCGCGGTGCGCAGCGAGGGGCCTGCCATATTGAACTCGCCCTTGGCGTCCAGCCGGCCATCGGGAGCGGCGCTGCCGCCTTCGCGCGCTGGTGCGGCCAGCGCTGCTGCGAGCTGAAATTTCGATGCGGTTTTGCTTGCCGGCCAAGCCAGCGCTTGGGCTGAGAGGCGCAGGCCGCGCAGGCTGGTGCGCTGAAGCTGCCCGGGCCGCACGGCGGCGTCGGTCAGCTGGACTTGGCCGTTATCGATGAGCAGCTCGCGCAGCTCGGTGCGCCAGGGCGGGGCGGCGGGGCTGGGTGCCGCCGGGGTGCTTGGGGCGGTGTTTGCGAGGACGGTCCACTGTTCGACGTTGAGCTTGCCGGCAGCGTCGCGGTGCAGTGCCAGCACCGGCTTGCTGATGCGCAGACTGCCGAGCTTGGCTTGCCGGGTGAGCAGGTCGATGTTGGCCGCGTCCAAGCTCAGGCTGGTGACATTGGTGGGCAGCTTGACGGGGGCGCCGTCAGCGTCGAGCACCCGCAGCGCGTCGAGCTTGAGGCCGGTGAGCTGGGCTTGCAGTTTCGGTGTGTCGCCACGGGCCCATTGCAGCGTGGCTTGCGACTGGGCGCGGCCCTCTATGCGAGGCCGCAGCACAGCGCTGAGGTAGGGCGCGGCGGCGGCGAGTTGCAGTGCCTGTATGTCCAGCGTGAGCTCGGCGCCATGCGGCGAGGTTTGGCCTTGCAACTTGAGCTCGGCAGCAGGCTTGCCGGCGGCGGTGACGGTGGCGCTCAGCGTGAAGGGTGCGGCCTCGCCGGCGGGCCAGCGCAGAGCATCGGCGCTGGCCTCCAGCGCGTCAATGCCAAACGCGGCGGCGGGGCGCAGTGTGGCATCACGAAAGCGCAGCTGCGCGCTGGCGAGCTCGACACGTTGGGCGCTGAGCTGCCAGGGTTTGGGCGTGGTGGCGGGCGCTGGGGTCGGCGCCTTCGGCGTCGCTGGAGCAGCTCGCTGAGCGTCCAGGTTCGCCCAGTCGAGCTGGCCGCGTTCGTCGCGCCGGGCGTCGACGCTGGCGCCTTCCAGGCGTACCAGGCCGAGTGCGAGCTGGCGCTCCAGCGGGCGCACGTCGGCCAGTTGTATAGACAACCGTTGCCACGCCAGCATGGGCTCTTGACGGGCATCCGCCAGTGCCAACTTCTCCAGCGTTAGCGTGCCACGCAAACCGAGCTGGGCGACAGCACCTGCGGGCTGCGAAAAGCGCAAGCCCACGTCGGCCGACAACACACCGCCGCTGGGTTGCAACGGCAGATCCTTCGGCAGATAGGGCCACAGCTGCGTGAGGTCAAACGCGTCGAGCTTGATCTGCAATTCGGTGGCGTGGTCGCTGGCAAAGGGCAGTGCCTGCCCGCGCAAGTCGACCGCCGCGCCATCAAGCACAAACGCCAAACGCGGTTCGACCATGACCTTCACATCCGCCGGCAGGTTGGACAGAAACGGCAGCGCCAGCGCGAGCTTTTTGACGCTATGGCTGCGCTGCATGACGCGGTCGTCGAGCTGCAGTTCGCCGTCGCGCAGCTGCACGTTGTAGAGCGCAAAACGTGCGGGCTCGGCGTCAGGCTTGGCGGGCTTGTTCGCGCCCAGCTTGGCCAGCACATCGTCGATGTCGAGACGGCCGTCGCCCAGGCGCGCCACGCGCAGCCGTGGCGCGTCAACTTCAAGCGCTTGCACCACGGGCGCCAGGCGCAACAGGCTGCTGGCGTCGACGTCCAGATGCAAGCGCGCCACGCTGAGCTGCGGCGCGCCGCCGCTGGCGCCGGCAATCGACAGGTCGCGCAGCGTCAGTGTCAAAGCCCAGGGCGACACGCTCAGCTCGCCCACACGCAGCTCGCGCCCGAGTGCGGCGCTGCCGCGGATCTCAATCTGCGACTTCAGCAGCGGAGGCAGCGCCCACCAGGCCAGCGCCATCAGCACCAGCAGCGCGCCGGCCGCAATAGCCAGCCAGCGTAAGCCGCGTGCCAGGGTCATGCCGCGTTCGTGTTCAGGGCTTGGACGGCTCGATGCCCAGCGAGCTGCCGGGGGGACTGGCCGCCGCCTCGCGCTGCTTGTCGTGCACGCAGCCGTCGACCACACGCTGGCCGACCTTCACGTCCATCAGCATCGACTTGTTGGCGATTTGCAGCATCAGCATGCGCCCGCTCACGTCTTCCAGGCGCAGCGCGCCGGTGGACGAGAGCACGGGCTTCATGGTGTGCACAGCCTTCTTGTGGTGCACATCGAGGTAGCCCTCGTGGTTGGGCGTGGCGTGCACGCTCACCGACTCGCCCAGCTCGCAGGGATAGTCACCCAGGTGGGCAATGCCTGCGGCGGCTAGCTGCTCGGCATTGGCCGCTGGCAAGGTTTTGGCGGGCGCCGCAGCGGCCTTGGGGGCGGGCTTTGTTGCCGTCGGTTTGGGCGCCTTCGCGGGTGCTGCCGTGAGGTTGGGGGCCTTGGCGGGCGGCGTCTGCGCGGCGGCGCTGGCGCACAGGGCGGCCAGCGTGCAGGTGACGATGAATGCGCTGCCTGTCGTGAGCTTGCTTGGTGCTTGGGTCATGTCGACTCCATGTGGGAATCGGGATTGTGAGCAGTGCAGCGCGTGCATCGACCCGTCAAGCGTAAACAATTGCCAAGCTTTCACGCCGCCAGCAAGTCGGCCTGACCCAGCCGGTACAGCACATGCCGGCGCATGGGGTGGCCGCGCTCCAGCCCCGGGTGGTCGAAGTCGTCGGCCGCGTCGTGACGCATGCCGATGCGCTGCATGACGCGGCGTGATGGTTCGTTGTCCAGCGTGGTGTAGGCCACGAGTTCGTCAAGTTCCAGTGTGTCGAAGGCAAAGGCTGCCGCCGCTGCAGCTGCTTCGCTGGCCCAGCCCTGTCCCCAGGCGTCGCGGCTCAGGCGCCAGCCCATCTCCACGGAGGGCATGAAGGGCGCTTCGAAGTTCGGCACATTCAAGCCGACAAAACCCGCGAACTCGATCGCGCCGGGGATCTGCAGGGCCCACACGCCCCAGCCACGCCCTGCAATGTTGGCGCGGATGCGCGTGGCCTCGCTCAGCGCTTCCTCTTCCGTGTGAAGGCTCGGAAAGAAGCGGCGCACGGCGGGGTCGGCATTCATGGCCACCCACGCCGGCAGGTCGCTGTCGCGCCAGTCACGCAAGAGCGTGCGCGCCGTGCGCAGCTGCAGCGGCTGCGCGAAGCTGCGCAAGACCAGCGCCTGCTTCCCACCAGGCAAGTCCAGACGCGTTTTCATGTCAGCTTACTTTGAAAGTAAGCCAGTTCGACTTCGGCAGGCAGTTGCGGACCGCCGTTGAACGAGGTGCGGTGCGCGCGCTCTAACACCTGCCAGAAGTAGCGGTAGCTGGCGCGGTCATGCAAGGTGCTGTGGTGGCGTATCGGCGCCCAGTGCGCGGCCTGCGCGGCGGCGATGATCTCGATGGCCATGTCGACCTCGGCCACGGTGGGCGCGAAGGCATCGATGATGGGCCGAATCTGC
>JANMMH010000057.1:0-15771 GCA_031373055.1 Rubrivivax sp.
GTCATCTTCAGCGCGCATTGGCGGCCGTATTGGCGTGAGCTGCCACGCCGGCGGCGTGTGCTGCTGGCCTACCTGACGGCCGACTTGAGCTACGTGCTCTTCATGCGCCGCTTTCCCGATCCCACGCCAACGCCTGCGCAAGTGCCCTACGTTTGGGGCGGCGTCAGCGTGAACTGGACGTCGTGGCAGGTTGCGTCCATCGCCGGCATGTTGCTGGCCGAACAGTTCCCCGAGCATTGGCACATCGGCTTCGCCGGTGCGCTGGCACTGCTGGGCTTCACCTGCTCCTTGTTGGTCGACCGCGCGACCGTGGGCGCAGCGATCGCCGCCGCGGTGGCGGCACTGCTGGCCTACGAGCTGCCGCTGCGACTCAACATCGTGGTGGCCATCGCTGCGGCCGTTGCCGTGGGGCTCTTGATTGATCATCACACCGTGCGCGACCCAGTTCCGGCAGACGACCCGACATGAGCGCCATCAACACCGAGCAGCTGTTGATCGTCATTGGCCTGGCGTTGATCAGCGTGCTCACGCGCGGCTTCTTCTTGCTGCCCGCGCGCGACATCAGCATGCCGGCGTGGCTGCGCAAAGGCCTGCGCTTTGCGCCGCTGGCTGCGCTGATGGCGGTGGTGGCGCCCGAGGTCTTGATGTTCCAAGGGCAGCTCGTGCAGACCTGGCAAGACCCGCGGCTCTTCGCGGCAGCGGTGGGTGTCGCCTACTACCTTTGGCGACACGACATGCTAGGCACCATCGTCGTGGGCATGGTGGTGATGTGGAGCTTGCGCTTCGGCTTGGGGTGGGCCTGATCAAGGCCTGATGGTGGACGGGCGGCGCATACACTTTTGCGTCTCTTCGCTGGCACTCGCCCCACACCATGAACGTGATCCGTTTTACCGATCTCATCCAACGCGGCCAGGTCGCCGGCAAGCGTGTCTTCATCCGCGCTGACCTCAACGTACCGCAAGACGACAGCGGCCACATCACCGAAGACACGCGCATCCGCGCCAGCGTGCCCTGCATTCGCATGGCGCTTGACGCCGGCGCGGCGGTGATGGTGACTTCGCACCTGGGCCGGCCGACCGAGGGCGTCTTCAAGCCCGAAGACTCGCTGGCACCCGTGGCCGCGCGCTTGGGCGAACTGCTCGGGCGTGAGGTGCCGTTGCTGGCGAATTGGGTCGACGGCGTGAGCGTGGCCGCGGGCCAGCTGGTGATGCTGGAAAACTGCCGCGTCAACGTCGGCGAGAAGAAAAATAACGAGCAACTTGCACGCAAGATGGCCGCGCTGTGCGACATCTTCGTGCACGACGCTTTCGGCACCGCGCACCGCGCCGAAGCCAGCACCTACGGCATCGCGCAGTTCGCGGCCATTGCCTGCGCCGGGCCGCTGCTGGCGGCCGAAATCGACGCCGTCACCAAGGCGCTGGCGAGCCCGAAGCGCCCGCTGGTGGCCATCGTGGCCGGCAGCAAGGTCTCGACCAAACTCACCATCTTGAAGAGCCTGGCCACCAAGGTCGACCAACTCATCGTGGGCGGTGGCATTGCCAACACCTTCATGCTCGCCGCCGGCCTGCCCATAGGCAAGAGCCTGGCCGAAGCCTCCCTGCTGGACGACGCGCGCGCCGTCATCGCGGCCATGCAGGCGCGTGGGGCGGCGGTGCCGATTCCTGTGGATGTCGTGGTGGCCAAGACCTTCAGCGCCGATGCCGTGGCCACAGTGAAAACCGCCACCGACGTTGCCGACGACGACCTCATCCTCGACATCGGCCCGCGTACTGCCGCCATGCTGGCCGAGCAGCTCATGGCCGCTGGCACCATCGTCTGGAATGGCCCCGTGGGTGTCTTCGAGTTCGACGCGTTTGCGCATGGCACGGAGACCATTGCGCGCGCCATCGCCGCGAGCCCGGCCTTCAGCATCGCTGGTGGTGGTGACACCCTAGCCGCAATCGCCAAGTACGGCATCGAAGCACACATCGGCTACATCTCCACGGGCGGCGGCGCTTTTCTTGAAGTGCTGGAAGGCAAGACGCTGCCGGCCTTCGAGATCCTGAGCCGGCGCGCGGCGGGCTGATGGCGCCGGGCCGACCCCGCGAAAACGATCGTGCCGTAACCCGCCCGTAACCGAAGCAGGCGCCGATAATCGCGCGCCTCGCTTGTCCACCTGCTTGTCCACCTGCTTGTTCATCTGTTCGAACCGGAGCCCCGACCCATGCCGCGTGCCACCAAGATCGTCGCCACCCTCGGCCCCGCGTCGAGCGACCCCGCCGTGTTGGAGCGGCTGCTGCGCGCCGGTGTCGACTGCGTGCGTTTGAACTTCAGCCACGGCACGGCGCGTGACCACATCGCCCGCGCCAACCTCGTGCGCGAAATCGCTGCCAAGGTCGGCAAGCCCGTGGCGCTGATGGCCGACTTGCAGGGTCCGAAGATTCGCGTCGGAAAATTCGAGCATGGCCACGTCATGCTCGAATCCGGCGCGCACTTCGTGCTCGACGCGCAGCGCAGCGAGCCGGGGGACATCGGTGCCGTAGGGCTGGACTACAAAGAGCTGCCGCGCGACGTGCGCCCGGGCGATTCACTCTTGCTCAACGACGGCCTCATCGTGCTGGTGGTCGACCGCGTGCAGGGCGAGCAAGTGCACACCATCGTGAAGGTCGGCGGCGCTCTATCGAACAACAAGGGCATCAACAAACAAGGTGGTGGCCTGACCGCGCCGGCGCTGACCGCCAAAGACATGGAGGACATCAAGACGGCGATGGCCTTCCAGGCCGAGTACCTGGCCGTGAGCTTCCCGAAGAATGCCACCGACATGGAGATGGCGCGCCAGCTCGCCAACGTCGCCGGCGAGGCCTACCGCCACCGCCCGGCGCTGATCGCCAAGATCGAGCGCAGCGAGGCCATTCCGCAGCTGGAAAACATCTTGCGCGCCAGCGACGGCATCATGGTCGCGCGTGGCGACCTGGCCATCGAGGTCGGCAACGCGGCGGTGCCGGCCTTGCAGAAAAAGATGATCCGCATGGCGCGTGAGCTCGACAAGATCGTCATCACCGCCACACAGATGATGGAAAGCATGATCGTCAACCCGGTGCCCACGCGCGCCGAGGTCAGCGATGTTGCCAACGCCGTACTTGACGGTACCGACGCCGTGATGCTGAGCGCCGAAACCGCCGCCGGCAAGTACCCGGTGGAAACCGTGGAGCAGATGGCCACCATCGCGCAAGCGGCGGAAAAGGCCGACGAGATGCAGCTCGACGCCGACTTCACCAACAAGAAGTTCGGCCGCATCGACCAGAGCATCGCCATGGGTGCGCTCTTCACCGCGCACCACCTGGGCTGCAAAGCCATCCTGGCGCTGACCGAAAGCGGCTCGACGGCGCTGTGGATGAGCCGGCACAACATCAAGGTGCCGATTTACGGCCTAACGTCCAAAGTGCAGTCACAGCGAAAGATGGCGCTGTACCGCAACGTGCGCCCGCTGCTCATGCCCGTGCTCAACGACCGCGACGAAGCCTTGGTCAAGGCCGAACAGCAGCTCGTCGAGATGGGCGTGCTGATGCCGGGCGACACCTACGCCATCACCTGCGGTGAACCCATGGGGCATCCGGGGGGCACCAATATGTTGAAGGTTTGCCGAGTCGGCTGACCGTGCTTCACTCACTTCCACTGTTGGCGCGCGGCAAGGTGCGCGACAACTATGCCGTCGGCAGCGACCGCATCTTGATGGTGGCGAGTGACCGCCTCTCGGCCTTTGACATCGTGTTGCCGCAGCCCGTGCCGGGCAAGGGCGCCGTGCTCACCGAGATGGCGCTGGCCTGGTTTGCGCGGCTGGCGCATGTGTTGCCCAACCACCTCACGGGTGAGGACCCTGAAAGCGTGGTCGCTGACGATGAAAAAGCACTCGTGCGTGGCCGCGCCATGCTCGTCAAACGATTGAGGCCCATCCCCGTGGAAGCGGTGGTGCGCGGCTACCTTGCGGGCTCGGGTTTGAAGGAGTATCGCCAGAGCCAAAGTGTGTGCGGCGTGCCGCTGCCTCCGGGTCTGCAAGAGGCGAGCAGCTTGCCCGAACCCATCTTCACGCCGGCCGCCAAAGCGGAGGTGGGTGAGCACGACGAGAACATCAGCTTCACTGAGATGGCGCAGCGCATTGGTGCACCGCTGGCTGAGCAGATCCGCGAGGCCTCACTGCGTATCTACCGCGAAGCGGCGGCCTACGCGTTCACGCGTGGCATCGTCATCGCCGACACCAAGTTTGAGTTTGGTCTGGACGCTAACGGCCAACTGACGCTGATGGACGAGGTGCTGACACCCGACTCGTCACGCTTCTGGCCGGCCGACCAGGTTCGCGCAGGCAGCACGCCGCCAAGCTACGACAAGCAGCCTGTGCGTGACTGGTTGCAGCGCGCCTACCCTGGCTTTGGCAGTGCTGGGCTGCCACCAGGGCTGGTGATGCCCGACGAGGTGATCCAGGCTTGCGTGGCGCGTTATCGCCAGGCGCAGGCGCTGCTGGCGCTATAGCTCAGGCTGCGATCGGCATCACGCTGCTGACCATGGCCGACACGCGCGGCGCCATGCCCACGGGCACGAGTTCCAGCCCCGGGTGCTGACGCGGGAAGACGCGAAAGAGCTCGTCGGCAAAACCATGTCCGATGTCGTCGATGCCCGAGAAGTCAAGCTCGGCGCGGCGAAACGATGCGCCCAGGCGCGACACCACACGCTTGGCCTGCGCGCGCGACTCAAGGCCGGTGTGCAGGCCGGTGAGCAGCCGCAGCGGCAGCACGGTGCTGTCAAAGGCGTACATGTCGGGTGCCAGGCTGTGGCTGCGCAATACCGTGTCGAGGCAACGTTCCGTGTCCAGCGCGATGGCTAGGTAGATCGACGTGCCCTTGCGCGCCATCGCCTTGGACGCCGCCCAGCGCGAGTGCTGTTCACCGGTGCGCTGAAAGGCCGCGTCGTTGGCGTGCAGGTTGAAGTAGTCGGCCAGACGCGCGGTGAAGTACAGGCCGTGGCCGCTGTGGGCGTCGGGCATGGAGGTCAGCTTGCCCTTGCTCAGCTCGAACATCGCCAGCAGCGGGTCGTCAATCTGGAAACGCTTTTCGATGTGCGCAAAGAGGCCGCAGCCGTCGTCCGACACCAGCAGTTGGGCGTGCATGGGCGTCAGGCGCAGCGACACCGTGACGGCGCTGCCACCGCTGTGGTCGGCGGCGTTGTTCACAAGTTCGGCGAAGGCGTGTTGCAGAATGCGGGCAACGTTGGGGCGCATGGCCAGGAAGGGCGCGAAGTCGCGCTTCCAGGGCACGTCTTCCTGTAGGCCTTGCAGTGCATAGGTGCGCACCACTTGCTTGAGCGCGCCGGGCTTGAAGAGCGGCTTGCGTGCGCTGCCTTCGCGCGTGAGCCACTGCGCGGCTTCGAGCTTGCGCAAGAGCGCCAATGCCGAGCGCCGCGTGATGGACAGCCGCTGCATGACGTGTTCGGGCAGCGCGCTGCCATGCTGTAGCGCCGCAGGGGTGACCCAGGTGGTGGCGGCGGCGAGATCGATGCGTGACATGGCGTGGCCTTTCAACGGCCGCCAACGCTCGGCGACCAGGGATTTGCAGTGTCGGCGCGCGCATGCGGTGCTTGAATGCGAAAAGAGGCGCGTTTGCCCACCAGTTTTGCCCGCCGGCGCTTCGTTAAACTGCACCCGCCTCGCCAGACTGCGCTGCCCACGACGCCGCAGGCACCCCATCAACCCACTGCAGACACGCCACCATGCCACTCGTCTCCATGCGCCAGCTGCTCGACCACGCCGCCGAACAGGGCTACGGCATCCCCGCCTTCAACGTCAACAACCTAGAGCAAGTGCAGGCCGTGATGACGGCGGCGGCCGAGGTCGGCGCGCCGGTGATCTTGCAAGCCAGTGCGGGCGCGCGCAAGTACGCCGGCGAGCCCTTCATCAAGCACCTCATCCAGGCCGCGCTGGAAACCTGGCCCAGCGTGCCGCTGGTGATGCACCAGGACCACGGCCAAAGCCCCGAGGTCTGCCGTGGCGCCATCGACTTGGGGTTCAGCTCGGTGATGATGGACGGCTCGCTTGAAGGCGACGGCAAAACCATTGCCAGCTACGACTACAACGTCGACGTCACGCGCAAGGTGGTCGACATGGCGCACGCGCTGGGCGTCACCGTTGAGGGCGAGCTCGGCTGCCTGGGCTCGCTGGAAACCATGCGCGGCGACAAGGAAGATGGGCACGGCACCGAAGCCACGATGACACGCGAACAGCTGCTGACCGACCCCGAACAGGCAGCAGACTTCGCCAAGCGCACGCAGATCGACGCGCTGGCCATTGCCATCGGCACCAGCCACGGCGCCTACAAGTTCACGCGCAAACCCACGGGCGACATCCTCGCGATCGACCGTATCAAGGAGATCCACCGCCGCATCCCCAATACGCACCTGGTGATGCACGGCTCCAGCAGCGTGCCGCAAGACCTGCTGGCCATCATTCGCGAACATGGCGGGCAGATGAAAGAGACCTACGGCGTGCCGGTCGAAGAAATCCAGGAAGCCATCAAACACGGCGTGCGCAAGATCAACATCGACACCGACGTGCGCCTGGCCATGACCGCCGCCATCCGCAAGTACATGGCCTTGAACCCGAGTGCCTTCGACCCGCGTGACTACCTCAAGCCCGCGCGCGAGGCCGCGCGTTTGATCTGCCGCCAGCGCTACCTGGAATTCGGCTGCGAAGGCCAGGCGGCGAAGATCAAGCCGCAAGCGTTGAGCGTGATCGCGCAGCGATATGCCGCCGGTGAGTTGGCGCCCCTGGTGCACTGACACCTATCTTTACCCCCGGCGCACATGGCCTCAATGACGGGCGTTGAAGATGCCGTCATCGCCTGGTGTTCAGGTGCAAAGGAGTCCACGATGTCCAAGTCCAAACAATTCACCGCTCGCCCTGCACGATTGATGCTGGCAGCACTCGCGTTCGCTGCGGCGGGCCTACTGGCCATCCCGGCAAAAGCGGCCGGCGCCGACGACGCTGGCGGCCCCGGCATGGGCATGCACGGCGGCGGCATGGGTGGCCCCGGCATGCATGGCGGCGGGCGTCACATGGAGCACATGCTCGATGGCGTCAATGCCAACGCAGAGCAACGCGCGCAGATCAAAACCATCATGCAAGCGGCTCGCACCGACCTGCAAACGCAGCGTGCATCGGGCAAGGCGCTGCACGATCAAATGCGTGCAGCCTTTGCGGCGCCCACGGTCGACGCGCGCGTTGTCGAGTCGCTGCGTGCGCAGCAGCAGGCACTGCATGACGCGGCCAGCAAACGCATGCTGCAAGCCAAGCTCGACGTCAGCCGCGTGCTCACGCCCGAGCAGCGCAAGCTCGTGGCCGAGCGCATGGCCAGGCAGCAAGGCATGATGGAGCGCCACCGCGCCGAACGCGCCACGCTGGCGCCTGCCGGCAAGTAAGTCACAGCGCTTGCCGCTAACAACCATGGTGAGCGGCAAGCTGCTGTTGATCGACGACGACGTGCGCCTGACCACCATGGTCGGCGACTATTTGCGCCGAAGTGGTTTCGAGGTCGACGCGGTGGGCTCGCTCGCCGCCGGCCGCGAGCGGCTCAAGCTGAGTACGTACGATGCGCTGCTGCTGGACCTGATGCTGCCCGACGGTGACGGCCTGGACCTCACGCGCGAGCTGCGCAGCCAGCCGCGCACGCGGCGGCTGCCGCTCTTGATGTTGACGGCGCGCGGCGAGCCCATGGACCGCATCCTGGGCCTGGAAATCGGCGCCGACGACTACCTGGGCAAGCCCTTCGAGCCGCGCGAATTGCTGGCGCGCGTGAAGGCGTTGCTGCGCCGCGCCGCGCCCGAGCCCCTGGGCGAAGAGGTGCTGACGTTTGGCCGGCTTGAGATCGACCTTGGCGCACGTCACGCGCGGCTGGACGGCAAAGCCTGCGATCTCACCAGCCACCAGTTTGAATTGCTCACGGTGCTGGCCAGGAACCCGGGCCGTGTGCTCTCGCGCGATCAGATCATGGACGCGCTCAAAGGCCATCCACTGGAGGCGTTCGATCGCAGCATCGACGTGCACATCTCGCGCATCCGCGCGGTGATTGAAGATGACGCTAAGTCGCCTAAGCGTGTGCTCACCGTGCGCGGCAGCGGCTACGTTTTCGCGCGCAAGCAGGACCACGAGCCGTGATGCTCGGCCACGTCTTCTAACACCCAAGCTAAGCGCCATGCGCTCGCTATACCTGCGCATCTGGCTCACCGTGGTGGCAGCACTCGCGCTCTTCGCGTTTGCCTCGGGCTGGATGGTGCAGCAGCACATGGACCGCGAGCGCGTGCGCAACGAAGGCGCGGCGCAAGAGCGCTTGTCCGCCTGGGGTGACTTGTTGGAGCGCACGCTGCCAAGCGCCAACGCGCCGCGTGCGGAGCAGTCGGCCGCGCTGCGTGACTGGTCGCAGCGCCTGCGCCTGCCGCTGGCGCTGGACGACGTGCAGGGCAAGCGTATCGCTACGTCGGACGCCTTTGCGCGGCGCGAGGGCGACGGCGGGCCGCCGCAGCGCGCGGCGCCGATCAAGCTCGACGACGGGCGCACGTTGTGGGTCATGCGCCCGGGCATGGGCATGGGGCCGCGCCAGCAGGGCGGAGCGCCGCCGGGCATGCTGGCCTGGCGCATGGTCCCCGACGGCGCCGGGTTGGCGCTACTTTTGCTGCTGCTCTTCGTCGGCGTCGCGGCCGGCGCCTGGCCGGTGGTGCGCCGTCTTACACGGCGACTGGAGTTGCTCAAACAAGGCGTCGACGCGTTTGGCCACGGCGCCTTGCACCAGCGCGTGAATGAGGACGGGCGCGACGAGGTGGCGGCTTTGGCCACCAGCTTCAACCAGGCCGCGACACGCATTGAAGCGCTCTTGCGCTCGCATCAAAGCCTCTTGGCCAACGCCAGCCACGAGCTGCGCTCACCCCTGGCGCGGCTGAAGATGGCGGTGCAGTTGATGGACGACGCGCCGCAGGCACAGCGCGCCAGCTTGCAGCGCGAGATCGCCACCAACATCGCCGAGCTCGACGTTTTGGTGGAAGAAGTGCTGCTGGCGAGCCGGCTCGACGCGGCGCACTCGCTAGACGCTAACGAGCAAGTTGAGCTGTTTGGATTGGCCGCGGAAGAGGCCGCCCGCGTCGACGCGCTGGTGCAAGGCAGCGAACTCACGGTGCGTGGTGACGAGCGGCTCTTGCGCCGTGCCATGCGCAACCTTCTGGAAAACGCGCGGCGTTACGGCGGCGGCGAGATCGAGATCAACGTGGCCCGACAAGACGGCCAGGCGCAGCTCAGCGTCAGCGACCGCGGCGCGGGTGTACCCGAGGTCTTTCGCGACCGCATCTTCGAGCCCTTCTTTCGTCTGCCCGGCCACGCCGAGCGCGAAGGCGGTGTCGGCCTGGGACTGGCGCTGGTGCGCCAGATCGCGCATCGCCATGGGGGCGAGGTGCGTAGCCTGGCGCGGCCGGGTGGGGGCAGCACGTTTGTGTTGACGCTGCCTCTGGCGTGACGACACACGGCGCTACTCGCGCAGCCGTACGCGCAACACCCATGCCAAGAGCCCCAGCAAAGCCAACGCGGCCAGCGCCAGCCCGGCGCTGCCCGCCACCCAGTAGCCCGGCGCACCTTGCAGCCAGAGTGGCGTATCGCCCAGCACGTCAAACGCCAGCAAGTAGCCGCCGCCCAAGCCGACACCGCCCAGCGCGGCGGCGAAGATGAACATCGGCGCGCTGGCCACACGCCAGGAGCGCAGTACAAAGGCCGCCATCGTCTGCGCCGCGTCAAAGACATGGAAGAGCGCCATCCAGGCCATCAGCGGCATCGCTGCGGCGGCCAGGGCTGCGTCGGGCGTGTAGAGCGCCACCAGCGGGCCGCGCATGGCCAGCAGCGCTACGCCAAAGACCATCGACAGCCCAAGGGCGAGCGCCACGCCATGCCAGCCAAGGCGCTGTGCCGCGTGCATCTGCCGTGCCCCAACATGCTGCGCCACCAGCGCGCTGGTGGCCTGCGACAAAGCCAGCGGGAACATGAACAGCACCGACATCACGTTGGCCGTGAGCTGGTGCGCGGCCACCGGCGTGGTGCCCAGCCGAGCGATGAAGACGGCCATCAAGGTGAAGCCGCTGACCTCGATCAACACCGACAAGCCCATGGGCACGCCAAGCTTGAGCAAGGCGCGCTGCGCCAGTGGGTCGAGCGCTCGTAGGCCGCGCTGCGCTGCGGTGAAAACGGCAAAGTGCGCATAGCTCGCGTCGCGCCGCAGCAGCACCACGGCAGCCAGCACTTGCAGCCACATCACGATCACGGTGGCCACCGCGCAACCCCGCAAGCCCAGCGCGGGCCAGCCGATCGACGGCACGCCGCCCAGCAGCAGCAGCGACAGCGGCGCTTTAAGTGCAAGTGCGGCGAGCAGGATCGCCATCACCGCCTTGGGCCGCGAGATGGCGGTGTTGAAGACACGAAAGGCGCTGAAGAGCAGCGACGCGGGCAGTGCCAGTGCCAGCGTCGCGAGGTACGTGCGAACGACGCCGTCAAGCTCGGGCGTAAGTTGCGCCAGCGCGACCAGCGGCCCGGGCATCAGCAAGAGTGCGCAGCCGGCTATGGACAGCAACAAGGCCAGCCACGCCGCTTGATGCAGCTGTGCGCCAGCCTCGGCATGCTTGTCTGCGCCCAGCAGCTGGCCCACGATGGGCCCCAGCGCCGACACCGCGCCCATCAAACCGATGAAGATGGTGAAGTACAAGGCGCCGCCCACGGCCAGCGCCGCGAGTTCGCCGCTGGAGTGGCGCGCCACGAGCAAGGTGTCGATGATGCCGAAGGCCACTACCGAGAGCTGGCCCACCAGCACAGGCCAGGCCAGCGTCACGATGCGCCGGGCGCTTTGGCCCCAAGTCACGCTCAAGCTAACGCCCAAGTTCAACGGCGGCTGCCTTCGGGCGTGGCAAAGACCTCGGGAGGCGGGTGGTCCACGCCGCTGGCTTCACGCGCGCGCTCCGAATAGCGGTTGAAGCGCCAGGCCGTAGCCTGCATGGTGATGCGCCGCCACACCTGGCGCTTGGCAGCCGGGCCCATCGAAGGCCACAGCTGCACTTCTTCAAATGTGCGACCGCAGCCTTTGCAGATGTCGTCACCTTGGGCGGTGGAGCAGATGGCAATGCAGGGCGCGTCGGGCGTGCTGGCGTACCAGGCCAGCCATGCCTCACGGGCGCGCGCAGGCATGCTGTCTTCGTCGGCCAAGGTCTCGCGGTAATAGACCATCAAGCCATAGACCTCGGCCAGCGCGCGCACCTCGGCGCAGGCGGTGATGCCGTCGGGCGAGGGCGAACGCTCACGCCACCAGTTGATGGCGCTTTCGATATCGGTGATGTGCAGTGCGGCCATGGGCGCGAAGCGCGCTGCTACGTCGCCAGCACCTTGAGCAGCCACTGCTGCAATGCCTGCACTTCTTCGATGCACACCGAGTGTTCCATCGGGTACTCATGCCACGCCACCGCGTAGCCCAGCGCGGCGAGCGCATCTCGCGAAGCCGCGCCGCGCGCCAGCGGCACCACGCCGTCGCGCTTGCCGTGGGCCAGGAAAATCGGCGCGTCGCGCATCACGTCGGAGCGCTCAGCCGCCGTGTGCTCGGACAGCGGCAGGTAGCCCGACAGACCGGCCAGGCCGGCCAGGCGATGCTTGCTGCGCACGCCCGCACCCAGCGTGATGGCGCAGCCCTGCGAGAAGCCGGCAAGCACGATGCGCCGCGCTGGCACGCCGCGCGCGATCTCGCGTTCGATGAGCTGCTGCACATCGGCGAAGGCGTCGCGCAGACCGGCTTCGTCTTCACGACGCGTGAGTTCGTTGCCCAGGATGTCGTACCAGGCGCGCATGGCGTGGCCGCCGTTGATCGTCACCGGGCGCACTTTGGCGCGCGGCAGCAGCCAGCGCACGGGGCCGATGGCGGCGAGGTCGATCTCGTCGGCCATGGGCAGGAAGTCGGTGCCGTCGGCACCCAGGCCATGGCAGACGATGACGCTGGCGACGGCCTCGCGCGCCGGGTTGAGTTCGATGGTTTGTAGCGGCATTCGTGTACTTATGTCGTTAGTAGTTCAGGCCCATGGCCTCGCGCACGTCACGCATGGTTTGTTTGGCGACGGTGCGTGCGCGCTCAGTGCCCATCTCGACGATCCCGTGCACTTGTTTGGGGTTGGCGAGGTAGCTCTCGGCGCGCTCCCGCCAGGGCCGTTGCTCGGCCACGATGGCGTCGATCACCGGCTGTTTGCATTCCAGGCAGCCGATGCCCGCGCTGGTACAGCCCTGCACCACCCAGTCGCGCGTGGCCTCGTTGCTGTAGACCTTGTGGAAGCTCCACACGGGGCATTTTTCCGGGTCGCCGGGGTCGGTGCGGCGTGCTCGCGCCGGGTCGGTAACCATGCCGCGAATCTTCTGCGTCACTTCCGCAGGCTCGTCGCGCATGAGCACAGCGTTGCCGTAGCTCTTGCTCATCTTGGCGCCGTCCAGGCCGGGCAAGGTGGCGACTTCGGTGTGCAGTGCTTGCGGCTCGACGAGGATGCTCTTGCCGCTGCCTTTGAGATGGCCCAGCAGCAGCTCGGTGTCGGCCTCGCCCCAGCCCGCCACGTTGGCCGCAGCCTTGCGCACCACGCCTTCACCTTTGGCCAGCGCTTCGGGCGCGCCGGTTTCGCCAAAGGCCTTGCGCTGGCGCTCGATGTAGCGCGCATCGTCCTTGCTCAACTTGGCCAGCGCAGCGGCGACGTCAGCCGCAAACGACGGGCTGCGGCCGTACAGGTGGTTGAAGCGCCGCGCCACTTCACGCGTGAGCTCGACGTGCGCCGACTGGTCGCCGCCCACGGGCACGTAGGCCGCCTTGTAGATCAGGATGTCGGCAGCCTGCAAAAGCGGGTAGCCCAGAAAGCCATAGGTCGCGAGATCGCGGTCCTTGAGCTTTTCCATCTGGTCTTTGTAGGTCGGCACACGCTCGAGCCAACCCAGCGGCGTGCCCATTGCCAAGAGCGTGAAGAGTTCGGCGTGCTCGGGCAGTCGGCTTTGGATGAAGATGGTTGATTTCTCGGGGTCCAAGCCGGCGGCGAGCCAGTCGATGACCATGTCGTAGACGGTCTTCTCGATGACGTCGCGGTCTTCGTAGTGCGTCGTCAGTGCATGCCAGTCGGCCACGAAGAAGAAGCAGTCGTACTCATGCTGCAAGCGCACCCAGTTTTTCAGGGCGCCGTGGTAGTGGCCAAGGTGCATGGCGCCGGTGGGGCGCATGCCTGAGAGAACGCGGCTTCGCATGGGCAAGCTCGGTGTGGCGGGGAGGGGGCGGATTGTCTCAGGTCACCTCAGCATGCTGCGAGGGCATGGCTACACTCCCGCGCCACCATGAAGCGCATCGTCGTCCTCATCTCCGGCCGCGGCTCCAATATGGAGGCCATCGTGCGCGCCTGCGCGGCCGAGTCGTGGCCTGCGCAGGTGGTGGCCGTGGTCTCGAACCGGAGCGATGCGGCGGGCCTGGGCTATGCGGCGGCGCAAGGAATTGCCACCGCCGTGGTCAATCACAAAGCCTTCGCGCTGCGTGATGACTTCGATACGGCCTTGGCCCAGGCCATCGACACCTTCGCGCCCGACCTCTTGGTGCTGGGCGGCTTCATGCGTGTGTTGGGAGCGGCCTTCGTGCAGCGCTATGCGGGGCGTTTCCTCAATGTCCATCCGTCGCTCTTGCCGGCTTTCCCCGGTCTGCACACGCACCGCCGCGCCTTGGAGGCCGGCTGCAAACTCGCCGGCGCCACCGTGCACTTCGTGACGGCAGAGCTCGACCACGGGCCCATCGTCATGCAGTCAGCCGTGCCCGTGTACGCGACGGACGATGAAACGAGCCTTGCTGCACGCGTGCTCGCCACCGAGCACGTGATCTACCCGCAGGCGGTGCGCTGGTTTGTGCAGGGCAAGCTGCGGCTGGAAGGTAGCGACGTGCGGCATGCCGATGGGGCCTCGCAGTTGCTGATGTAGCTCGCCCAAGGGTGCGGCCGCGATAATCGCGCGATGCATCCCAGCACTCTGCTCGACCTGACCACCCAGCTGCTGCAAGAGGTGCTCAAGCTCGACGCGCCAGCCGACGGCGTGCTCAGCAACTTCTTCCACGCCCAGCGCACGCTGGGTGCGCGCGAGCGCCACACGCTGGCCGAGACGGTCTACACCGTGCTGCGCAAGCGCCTGCTTTTTCAACATCTGGCGCAAAAGGGCAGCGGCACGTTGGTGCGCCGCCTGGCCATACTGGGCTGGCAAGGCAATGACACCTTCCTGCGCGGCGCACTCGGTGCGCACGAGCAAACCTGGCTGGCCGAGCAGCGCGCCGTCGACGTACAGGCTTTGCCCGAGAAGCTGCGTCACAACCTGCCCGATTGGCTCGCCGGCGCGCTGCACAAGCAACTCGACGACGCATCGTTCTGGCCTTTGGTGCAGGCCTTGGACCAATCCGCGCCGCTGGACCTGCGCGTCAACACCTTCAAGTCCAAACGCGAACAGGTGCAGCAAGCGCTCGCTGACGTGGGCATCACCGCCACGCCCACACCGTATTCGCCCTGGGGCCTGCGCGCCGCTGGCAAGCCGGCCTTGAGCAAGCTCGATGTCTTCACCCGCGGTGAGGTCGAGGTGCAGGACGAGGGCAGCCAGCTGCTGGCCGTGCTGACCGACGCCCATCGCGGCGAAATGGTGGTCGACTTCTGTGCCGGCGCTGGCGGCAAGACGCTGGCGCTGGGCGCGGCCATGCGCAACACCGGGAGGCTGTATGCCTTCGACGTCTCCGGCCACCGGTTGTCGGCGTTGAAACCCCGGCTCGCGCGCAGCGGGCTTGCCAACGTCTACCCCGCGCAGCTTTCGCACGAGCGTGACGAGCGCGTGAAGCGCCTGACGGGCAAGGTCGACCGTGTGCTCGTCGATGCGCCGTGCTCTGGATTGGGGACCTTGCGCCGCAACCCCGACCTGAAGTGGCGCCAGTCGCCCAAAGCCGTGCAAGAGCTGCAAGCCAAGCAGAGGGCGATTCTGGACAGTGCTGCGCGCCTGCTCAAGCCAGGCGGGCGGCTGGTCTACGCGACGTGCAGCCTGCTGCGCGCCGAAAACGAGGATGTGGTCGAAGCCTTCAATGCACAACAGGCCCGTGAGTTTGAGGTGCTACCAGCGGCTCAGGCATTGAGTACGGCGCGCGTCGAGTCCCCCGAGGCGCTGGTGGACGGTAACCATTTACGACTATGGCCGCACATCCACGGCACCGACGGCTTCTTCGCCGCCGCCTGGGTCAAGCGCTGAAATTTCGCCTTGAGCCCTTGATTCGCATCGAAAAGCGCCCAACTTCGGGTAAGTCGCAGGAAATGATTCGCTTTTGATAAGCACTTTCCCGTACCTATTTGTAGCCAGGGCCCCTACAATCGCGCCCTTCCGCCGTGAAAGTGCAAGGTCTATTCCATGAATGAGTTGTTGGTGGTGCGTGACGCCCTGGTGGCTTGGCTGTCAGACGGCATTTTGGCCGCGAGCTGGTGGCAGATGTTGGCAGTCACTTTGGTGATGACCCACATCACCATTGTCTCGGTGACGGTTTTCTTGCACCGCGCGCAGGCGCACCGTGCACTCGACCTGCACGCCATTCCAGCGCATTTTTTCCGCTTCTGGCTGTGGCTGACCACCGGCATGGTGACCAAAGAGTTCGTGGCGGTTCACCGCAAGCACCACGCCAAGTGCGAGACGGACGAAGACCCGCACAGCCCGCA
>JANMMH010000103.1:0-3109 GCA_031373055.1 Rubrivivax sp.
GCGCCTTGGCGGCTCACGGCCAGTTGACGTCGCGCGTCTTGCGCCTGGGCTTCTTGCCCGAGCATTACCAGCTCTACCTGCGCTACCAGTCGGGGCGACACAGCGGCGGCGGCATGGACCACGACAGCGTCGATCAGTACACCCAGTTCCTGCTGCAAAGCCGCGTCAACTCACGCCTGGTCGAGTTCCGCGAAACCACCGCCGACGGCACGCTGGGGGTGCTGCGCATGGTGTCGATCCTGGATGTGCTGAACGACGGCATCTCCGCCGTCTACACCTTCTACGAGCCCGAGCCCGGCAGCAGCTACGGCACTTACAGCGTGTTGTGGCAGATCGAGCAGACCAAGCTGCTCAAGCTGCGCCACGTCTACCTGGGCTACTGGATCGAGCAGAGCCCGAAGATGGCCTACAAGGCGCAGTTCGGGCCGCACCAGATGCTGATTGACGGGCGTTGGCAGGCGCCGCCTGAGCCGGGCGCCGAGGCGTCGCCTGGGCCAGCGCCGGCCGCCGCGCCTTAGGCCAGCCGCCAGCGTACGGGCGTGCCGTCATCGCGGCTTGCCACCCCGTCAGCTTCGAGCTTGAGCAGGTGCGCCGTCAGCGAGCGCTGCGCCATCGCGTGTAGCGCCTGGGGGACCTCCGCGTAGACATCCGGCAGCAACGCCTCCATCACACACGGCCGATGTCGGCGCAGCGCGTGCACGATCTTGGCTTCACGCGCCAAGCGGTGCTTGATGAGCGCGCGCAAGACGTCATGCGGCGCGCCGACCAGGAAACCGTGGCCGGGCGCCAGCCACGAAAGCGGCAGGCCGAGCAGGCCGCGCAAGGCAGTCAGGTAAGCCGCCATGTCGCCGTCGGGCGGATTGATGACGACGGTGGAGCCTTGCATCACGTGGTCGCCCGTGAAGAGCAGCGCTTCTTCTTCGAGCAAGTAACACAGGTGGTTCGACGCGTGCCCGGGCGTGTGCAGCACGCGCAGCGTGGTCGTATCACCGAGGTGGATGAGCTCGCCGCCGCTGAGCTCGCGCTGCGGCGCGAAGCTGTCGTCCTGCCACATCGCGTGCAGCGCGTGGCGGCCCCATACGGGCGCACCGGTGGCCTGGGCCAGCAGCGCGGCGCCGGGTGAATGGTCTTTGTGCGTGTGCGTGACGAGGATGCGCTCGATACCGCCAACACCGCCCGCCGCGACAACGATAGCCCGCACGTGGCCTGCGTCGGCTGGACCGGGGTCGATCACCGTCCAGCGCGTGGTGTCAGGCGTGCTGTCGGGTTCGCTAACAAGGTAAGTGTTGGTGCCCGGCCCGGTCATCATGCCGGCATTCGGCGCGGTGATGCGCAGGACGCGGCTGGAAAGTGTGACCACGCGGCCGGGCAGGATTTCGCTGGACACATCTCCGCGCCCGAGCGGGTCGAGCCGGCCGATTTCGGCGTAGGCAAACTCGTCAGGCAGCACCACCGTGCGGCCTTGGCGCGACGTGGCCACGCGCGGCATGATCATGGGGATGTCGCGTTTGGCCTGCGCGTCGGCGAAGGCTTCGGCGGCGGTGGTGAAGCGCGAAAGCTCGCGCAAGGTACGCCGCGTCACGGGCAGCAGCGTCAGGCCACTTGCGGCGTCCATCGCGGCAGCAGGTGTCAGCCACATCAGCGCCTGCGCTTCGGTCAGGTCAGGCACGGCGGTTTGGCCGGCGGGTGCTAACGCGCAAAAGAAGCGAGTGTCAAAGCGCTTGGGCGTGCCAGGCGGTGTCAGCCAGTGGCTTGTGTAGGCCAGGCCGCGCAGGTCCAGGCGCAGATTGAACGCGCTGCACAAGTCGCCCACCGTCTTGCTGCCGGCGTGCATGGCGGCGCGCCAAGGGTGCAGCGCGGCCTCGTGCTCGGCGACATCAAAAGCCGCCCCCGTGTCGTCACATGCCAGCAGCAGCCCGACCTCTTCGAAACACTCGCGCAGGGCCGCCACCGCGTAGTCACCCCCACCTTCGGCCACGCCCAGGCGCACACTGAAGGCCGCGTCGTCGGGACCCAAACACCAGCGCTGCGCCTCGCGGTCGTTGGGGTCGAGCACGCCGCCAGGAAAGACGGCCGCACCGCTGCGGTTGTCGCCCGCGCGCACGGCGCGGCGCAGCATCAGCACCTCAATCCCCGCCGCGCCGTCGCGCAGCAAGAGGATGGACGCTGCTTTGCGTGCGTCAGCCGCCGCTTCGTAGTGAGCCGTCATGCGGCCTCCCCTGCCACCACGCCGGCGGCGATCAAGGTGTCGATTTCGCTCTGCGACCAACCGCGCTCGGCCAGCACGGCGGCGCTGTGTTCACCGCGCCTGGGCGCACGCTGCGGCGTGGCGGCCACGCTGCGACTGAGCCGTGGCGCGGCGGCGGGTTGCGTCACGCCGTCGATCTCAATGTAGGCCGCGCGCGCTTGCGCGTGCGCATGCTGGCTGGCCTCCGTCAGGCTCAGTACCGGGGCGAAGCAAGCGTCGCTGCCGTCGAGCAGCGCGCACCATTCGTCCCGGGTCTTGCTTCGCATCAGCGTGGCGATGGTCTCGCGCATCTCGGGCCACAAGCGGCGGTCGTACTGGCGTTTGACGAAACGCTCGTCCAGGCCGATACGCTGCGCGAGCTCAGCGAAAAACTTCGGCTCCAGCGGCGCCAGTGACACGTAGCGTTTGTCGGCCGTCTCGTAGGTCGCGTAGAACGGCGCGCCGCCGTCGAGCAGGTTGCCGCCACGCCCGCCGCCCCATTGACCGGCAGCGGCAAGGCCGTGGAACATCGAAAAGAGCGAGGCCGCGCCGTCGACCATCGCGGCGTCCACCACTTGCCCGCGTCCTGAGCTTTGGCGCTCGTGCAGTGCCGCCATCACGCCAAAAGCGAGGTAGAGCGCGCCACCGCCGTAGTCACCCACCAAATTCAGCGGCGGCACGGGCGGGCCGCCGGCCGGGCCGATGGCGTCAAGCGCGCCGGTGAGCGCGATGTAGTTGAGGTCGTGGCCGGCGGCGCGGGCGAGTGGGCCGGTCTGGCCGCAGCCGGTCATGCGGCCGTAGACCAGCCGCGGGTTGCGGGCCATGCAGGTGTCCGGACCGACGCCGAGCCGCTCCATTACGCCAGGCCGAAAGGCTTCGATC
>JANMMH010000115.1:0-1570 GCA_031373055.1 Rubrivivax sp.
GGTGTGCAGCACGCGCAGGCGCGGCACATAGCCGAGTTGCATGGCCTGCTTGGTGACGGAAAACGCTGCCGTGATGAGCGCTTGCGACGCGATCACGGTGGCCAACGTGGCCAGCCCGATCAGCGGGAACAGCGCCCACGCCGGTGCCATTTCGTAAAACGGGTTACTGACCTTGGCCGGGTCCACGAGCAGCATGGCGCCTTGGCCAAAATAGTTCAACACCAGTGCCGGCCACACAAACGCAAACCAGGCCAGCCGAATCGGCGTTTTGCCGAAATGCCCCAGGTCGGCGTACAGCGCCTCGGCCCCGGTGACGCACAGCACCACGGCACCCAGCGCCATGAAGGCCACCATGGGTTGGCGCCACATTAACTGCAAGGCGTGGTGCGGCGACAAGGCGGCCAGCACGGCTGGGTGTTCGGCGATGTGCACCACACCCAGCAGCGCCAGCACAAAGAACCACACCAGCGTGATGGGCCCAAAGAAGCGCCCGATGCCCCCGGTGCCAAAGCGCTGCGCGGCAAAGAGAGCGGTGAGCACCACCAGCGTCACCGGCACCACGTACTGCGCCAGGCCCGGTGCCGCCACACCCAAGCCTTCCACCGCCGAGAGCACCGAGATCGCCGGCGTGATGACACCGTCACCAAAGAAGATGGCCGTGCCGAAGATACCCAGCGCCAGCAGCCAGCGGCGCAGCACCGGCTTATCTTTCACCGCCTGCGAGGCCAGTGCCAGCATGGCGATCAAGCCGCCTTCGCCGTGGTTGTCGGCGCGCAGGATCAGCGTCACGTATTTCAGCGACACCACCACCGTGAGCGTCCAGAACACCAGCGACAAGATGCCCAGGATGTTGTCCGGCGTGAGCGGCACACGCCCGTGGCCGAAGACCTCTTTGAGCGCATACAGCGGGCTCGTGCCGATGTCGCCATAAACCACGCCGATGGCCGCCAGCGTGAGGCCGGCCAGGGCTTTCGGGTCGGTGGGGCGGTCTTTGGCGCTCACGTGTGCAGGTGAAGGTCACTCATGCGTCGGCTTCAGCCTCAGGGTCGGTGGCTTCGAGCTCGTAAGACGCCGCGAGCATGGCCAGGCGCGCGATCACACCGTAGAGGTAGAAGCGATTCGGTGCGCTGACACCCGGCTTGACACCAGGCTGAGGGAGCTGGGTCGCATCGGTAAACGCCAATGGCACGAAGAGCGAGCCGGGCGCGGCCAGGTTCTCGTCGACGCCACGCTCGGCATGCACGCGGTAAAAGCCGCCGACTACGTAGCGGTCGATCATGTAAACCACCGGCTCGGCCACGGCGTCGTTCACGCGCTCGAAGGTCGGCACGCCTTCCTGGATGATGACTTCGCTGATGTCGGCCGTGGAGCCTTGCGCCGCACGCACGATCGCCGGCAACTCGCGCACTTGGGCCGCGTCACGCACCGTCATGAAACCCGCGCCGCTGGTTGCGTTGTCGGCCTTGACCACCACAAACGGCTTTTCGCGGATGCCGTATTCCTTGTACTTGCGCCGCACCTTGGTCAGCAGCGCGTCGGCCGTGCTCTGCACGCAGTCCAGCCCGGCGGC
>JANMMH010000140.1:0-1783 GCA_031373055.1 Rubrivivax sp.
GGCCAGCGCCAGCACGGCCAGGCCGAGCATGCTGAGGTAGATGGTGTCGCGGTCGGGCACGACCGTGAGCACGCGCCCGACCGTGCCGGTGACCTGCTTCTCCCAGTAGGTGACGGCATGTCGAATCAGCTCGGTCATGCCGAAGGTCAGCACCGCGAAGTAGGTGCCGCGAAGATGCAGCACGGCCGCACCCATCACCACGGCAATGGCCGCAGCCACCACGGCGCCCAGCGCCACGGCTAGCAGCCAGGGCAGGTGGTCGAGTGCCACGACACCGGTGTAGGCGCCGATGCCAAAGAAAGCCGCCGTGGCGAGCGAGAGGTAGCGCGTGCTGCCGCAAAAGAGGCCCCAGCTCGACGACAGCGCGATGTACATCAAACAGGTCAAGGCCAACGAGACCATGAACTCGCTGCCGTAGCTGGGCAAGGCGACGGCCCAGCCTGTGAGTGCCAGCAGCACGAGCCAGTCTCGAACAAGCACTTGCCGGTCGCTCATTCAGAGTCCTTGCGCCAAGAGCGTGTGAAGAGCCCCTTGGGCCGCAGCAAGAGCACCCCGATGAACACCGTGTATGAAAGCAGAGCTTTGAGCGACGGGCTGGTGAAATGCATGCCCAGCGCTTCGATGACGCCGAGCAACAAACCGCCTGCCAATGCGCCGCCCATGCTGCCGAATCCACCGAGCGTGATGACGATCAAGGCCGTCACGGTGTAGGGCTCGCCCATCGCAGGCGAGATGGTGTAGCTCATCGAAAGCAAACACCCCGCCACGCCCGACAGCCCCAGCCCCACGCCGAACATCAACGGGTGCAGCCGCTTGGTGTTGATGCCCACGAGCGCCGCGCCCGTGGGCGACTGCATCAGCGCGCGCACGCCTTTGCCGTAAAGCGTGGTGCGCAGGACGATGATGAGTGCGGCGCTGATGGCGAGCGCCAGCGCCAGCAGCAAAAGTTTGTTGGCGGCGAATTGCGCGCCGCCGACTTTGACGGGCTCAGCCATGAAGTCATAGCCACGCAGCTCGCCGCCCCACATCAGCTGGGCAAAGTTCTGCACCAGGAACATGAGGCCGAAGCTGACCATCAAGCCGCGTGCTTCAAAGACATCGAGGTTTGGGCTCGTGCGCGTGAGCCTCGCGAAGAAGAGGAAGTGAATCGCCAGCCCGAGCAGCATAAGCAGCGCAAACGACAGCGGCAACATGAGCAGCGGTGAGATGCCCAGCGACTCGTTGGCCGCCCAGGTCATGAAGGCGCCGAGCATCAAGAATTCGCCGTGGGCGATGTTCAAGATGCGCATCAAGCCGTACTGAAGGTTCAGCCCTAACGCTACAAGGGCGTAGACACCGCCGGTGATGAGGCCGGAGGCGATGAGCTCAAGCCAGCCCCCAAAGCTCATCAAACTCGGCTCATCAAAGTCGGCTCATCAAACCCAGTTCGGCTTGGGCGCCAGCGGCGCGGTCGCAGACGCCTTGGGCCACACGACCTCAAACTCGCCCTTTTGCCACTGGCTCACCGAGCCCGGCGTGCCGACGTTTTCACTGCCTACGAACTTGATCTTGCCGAGGATGGTGCTGTGCTCGCCCGCCGCCACGAAGTCGCGAATGGCCTTGCGCTCCAGCCCGACCTTGGCCACCGCGCTGGTCAGGATTTCAAGCGCGGCCCAGGTCGCACCACTGGCCCAACGGTCGGGCTCTTTGGCAGCGCCGAACTTCTTCACGTGCGCGTCGAAGTACGCCTTGGCACCTGGGCTGGTTTTGCCGTTCCACGAACCCATGCCGAGCACGCCCTCGG
>JANMMH010000145.1:0-8084 GCA_031373055.1 Rubrivivax sp.
CGCGGGCTCGGTCGCCGCGTACCAGGCCTTCGACCAGCTCGCGACCATGGTCGCGGTGGCCGACCCCAGGGGCCACTGCCTTTTCGCCAACGCCGCGCTCGAAGACATGATGGGTGTTTCACGCCGCGCGCTGCTGCGAGGCGAGGTGCCGCTGTGGCTGGTGGACTCGGCCGCCTTGAGCGACACGTTGGCGCGAGTCGCGGGCAACGAGGTGTCGAGCGCACGTTTTGACGCCTTCATCAAACGCACGCCCTCGGGTTCGCGCGGTGCGCACGAGCTGCCGGTGCATGTCATCGTGAGCCAGCTCGATGGCGGCGAGCGCGTGCTCGTCGAGATGATCGAAGTCGAGCAGCAAACGCGCCTGGACCGCGAAGAGCGCCTGCACGGCCAGGCCCAGCTCAACAAAGAGCTGGTGCGCAACCTGGCGCATGAGATCAAGAACCCGCTGGGCGGCATCCGCGGTGCGGCGCAGTTGCTGGAGATGGAGTTGGCTGCGCCTGAGCTCGCGGAGTACACGCAGGTGATCATCCACGAGGTGGGCCGCCTGCAAGCGCTGGTGGACCGCTTGCTAGACCCGCACCGCCATGCGCAGGTGGTGGGCGACGTCAACATCCACGAGGTCTGCGAGCGCGTGCGCAGCCTGGTGCTGGCCGAGTTTCCACGTGGGCTTACTGTCAAGCGCGACTACGACACCTCGCTGCCCGAGTTTCGGGGTGACCGCGCGCAGCTCATTCAGGTGGTGCTCAACATCGTGCGCAACGCGGCGCAGGCCTTGGCCGAGCGCATCGCGTCGGGCGACGGCGTGGTCACGCTGCGTACGCGGGTGGCACGCCAGGCCACGATTGCACGCGAGCGTTTTCGCCTGGCATTGGAATTGCATATCCAGGACAACGGCCCGGGCGTCCCCGAGGCTATCCGTGACCGCATCTTCCACCCGCTGATCTCTGGACGAGAAGGCGGCACTGGCCTCGGGCTGACCTTGGCCCAGACCTTTGTGGAGCAGCATCACGGCACCATCGAATGCGAAAGCATGGTCGGACGCACGGTGTTCAAGATCCTGATTCCGCTGCCCTGATGCTTCTGCCTGGAACCCATTGCCCTGATGTCACCGACACCACCGCCTGCCCCCGACACCATGACGCCGATCTGGATCGTCGACGACGACCCGTCGATTCGCTTCGTACTTGAAAAGGCGCTTGCGCGCGAACAGTTCGGGGTGCGCAGTTTTTCAAACAGCCGCGACGTGCTCGCTGCGCTGGGGGCGGCCGGTGGCGACCCACCGGCGGTATTGGTCAGCGACATCCGCATGCCGGGCAGCTCAGGCATCGATTTGCTGGCACAGGTCAAGGCCAAGATGCCAGGGCTGCCGGTGATCATCATGACGGCCTACTCCGACCTGGACAGCGCCGTCTCGGCCTTCCAGGGCGGCGCCTTCGAGTACCTGCCCAAGCCCTTCGACGTGACGCACGCCGTGGAGCTGATTCGCCGCGCCGTGCAAGAGAGCCAGCGTGAGACCGTGATGGACGGCGCGCAGGCGGTGATGCCCGAGATGCTGGGCCAGGCCCCGGCCATGCAGGACGTGTTCCGCGCCATCGGGCGGCTGTCGCAGAGCAATGTCACCGTACTCATCACCGGTGAGAGCGGCTCGGGCAAAGAGCTCGTCGCGCGCGCGCTGCACAAGCACAGCCCGCGCGCCGACGGGCCGATGGTGTCCATCAACACGGCGGCCATCCCCAAAGACTTGCTCGAGAGCGAACTCTTCGGCCACGAGCGCGGCGCCTTCACCGGCGCGCAGACCACGCGCCGCGGCCGCTTCGAGCAAGCCGAAGGCGGCACGCTCTTTCTGGACGAAATCGGCGACATGCCGTTTGACTAGCAAACGCGCGTGCTGCGTGTGCTGTCTGACGGCCAGTTCTACCGCGTAGGCGGGCACCAGCCGCTGAAGGCCAACGTGCGCGTCATCGCCGCCACGCACCAAAACCTGGATGAGCGCGTGCGTGCCGGCGCCTTCCGCGAAGACCTGTACCACCGGCTCAACGTCATCCGGTTGCGCCTGCCGGCCCTGCGCGAGCGGCTGGACGACATCGCCATGCTGACGCGCTTTTTCCTGCAAAAGAGCGCGCGTGAACTCGGCGTCGACGCCAAGCGCATCACCGACGCGGCGGTGGTGCGCCTGCAAGGCTTCGACTTCCCCGGCAACGTGCGCCAGCTTGAAAACATCTGCCACTGGCTCACCGTGATGGCGCCGGCGCAAGTGATTGAGGTCAAAGATTTGCCGCCGGAAGTCTTGCAAGCGCCGGTGCCGGTGGCTGCGCCAGCGCACGGTGCGCCTATGCTGGCAAGCACCCCTGCCGAGGGGGTTGCCCCCATGCCGTCGACGCCCTCAGCGAACCACGCATTGGCCGGCGCCAACTGGTTGGCCGCGATGCAAATCCAGGCGCGCAGCCGTCTTGAAGCCAATGAGCCGAACGTCTGGCAAACCATGTGCGAACAGTTCGAAGCCGGCCTCATCCTCACCGCGCTGGACGTCACGCGTGGCCGCCGCATCGAAGCCGCGCAGCGCCTGGGCATCGGGCGCAACACCATCACGCGCAAGATTCAGGAGCTGAAGATCGACGACTGAGTTGCGGCCCGCTGCCGTCGGCGTCGTCAGCTCAATTTCAGCGTTAGCACCACCGGCGCATGGTCGCTAGGACGTTCGTTCTTGCGCGGCAGCTTGTCGATGACGCAGGCCTCGACCCGAGCCTTGAGTGCCGCGCTGACCAGGATGTGGTCGATGCGCAGACCCTGGTTCTTGCGAAACGCCAGGTTGCGGTAGTCCCACCAGCTCCAGCTCTTGGGCGGCTGCTCGAAGAGGCGAAAGGCGTCGACCAAACCGAGCCCGATCAAGGCCTGGAAGTGGCCACGCTCTTGTGGCGTGCAGTGGATCTGTCCGGCCCAGGCCACCGGGTCATAGACGTCACGGTCTTCGGGTGCGACGTTGAAGTCGCCCAGCAGCACCAGCTGTGGGTGGCGCGCCAACTCGTCGCGCAGCCAGTCGTGCAGCGCCTGCATCCAGCGCAGCTTGTAGACGAACTTGTCGCTGTCAGGGGCCTGGCCGTTGGGGAAGTAGCCGCCGACCACACGCACGCCAGCCACCGTGGCGGCGATCACGCGCGCTTGCGGGTCGTCCAGCCCGGGGATGTTCTTCACTACGTCCAAGGTCTCGCCCAAACCCTGGCGGCTGAGCAGCGCCACGCCGTTGTAGGTCTTCTGGCCAAAGCGCTGCACGCGGTAGCCGGCGGCTTCGATCTCAGCGTGAGGAAACTTCTCGTCGACGAGTTTGGTTTCCTGCAAGACGATGGCGTCCACCGGGTTGGCGGTTAGCCAGTCCAGCAGTTGGGGCAGGCGCACGGCCAGTGAGTTGACGTTCCAGGTGGCGAGTTGCATGGCGTCCTAAATCTTCCCACTCTGCCGCAGCCGACTCAGCGTCTCCGGCGACAGGTTCAAGTGCGAGGCCAACTGCTTCTGCGGCACCAAATCCACCAGCTCGGGATGCTTGCGGACGAAGCGGTGCACGCGCCCCGGGGCGTCGAGCAAATGCAGGGTGATGGTGTGGGCCATGATCTCGCTCATGACGCGCATCACGTAGTACTCGAACTGGCGTTTGGCCTCGGGGTGGCGCTCCAGGAAGGCGACCCACTCCACCATGGTCAGGCGCGCCACGCGTGCCTTGCTCACACACACGATGGCATAGGGCGTGGGCGTGCCCAGGCGCCACGCGGCGTAACTGGTTTCCATGTCGTGCTCGCCAGCAAAGCGCAGGATCATCTCCTTGCCTTCGGCGTTACTGACCACACGCTTCAAGATGCCGCCGAGGATGAAGTACTGGCCCATCTCGCGCACGCCTTGCTGC
The DNA here is from genome assembly GCA_031373055.1 of Rubrivivax sp. GTDB lineage: Bacteria > Pseudomonadota > Gammaproteobacteria > Burkholderiales > Burkholderiaceae_C > Rubrivivax. The sequence continues at coordinate 3,896 of JANMMH010000145.1, forward strand.
AAGAGTGCGTCGCCCTTGGCGCCGTCCACGATGCTCAGGTGCGGCTCCAGTTCGTGCCATTGCGTGTCGTCCAGCGTGGCCAGAATGGCGTTGCGCTTGAGTTCGAGTCGGATGACGTTGCGTTCGGGGTGCTCTGACAGTGGCGTCACGCTGGGCTTCGGATACGTAATGACCCTCATCGGGTCGATCCCGTATTTTCACGGAAGTTGACGGCGGTCAATCCGCATCGGCGTACAAGCACGAGAGCATCGCGCCACTTCATGCATGCGTGACTGTGACCACAGAGTCAGGCCACATGCCACACACTGCGGTTTTAGGAGACATCACCTTGATCAAGCACATCGCCCCGCGCGGCAAGCTGTCCGCCATCGTGGCCGCCTTGGCGGCTATCGCTGGCCTTGGTTTGGCCGGTCCCAGCTTTGCAGCATGGGAGCCCACCAAGCCCGTCGAATTTGTCGTGCCTGCAGGCACCGGTGGGGGCGCCGACCAAATGGCGCGCCTCATCCAAGGCATCATCGTCAAGAACAAGCTGATGAAGGAGTCGATGATCGTCGCCAACAAGTCGGGCGGCGCTGGTGCCGAAGGCTTCCTGGCCATGAAAGACGCCAAGGGCGACCCGCACAAGATCGTCATCACGCTGTCCAACCTGTTCACCACACCCATGGCCACGGGCGTGCCTTTCAACTGGAAGGACATGACACCCGTGTCGATGATGGCGCTGGACCAGTTCGTGTTGTGGGTCAACGCCGAGACGCCCTACAAGACGGCCAAGGAGTTCGTGGCTGCGGTCAAAGCGGCCGGCCCCTTGAAGTTCAAGATGGGCGGCACGGGCTCCAAGCAAGAAGACCAGATCCTCACCGTCGGCCTTGAAAAGGCGACAGGCACCAAGTTCATCTACGTACCCTACAAGGGCGGCGGTGAAGTGGCGGTGCAGTTGGTGGGCAAGCACGTTGACGCCACCGTCAACAACCCCATCGAAGCCGTGGCCCAGTGGCGCGCCGGCGCGCTGCGCCCGCTGTGCGTGTTTGACGACACGCGCATGCCCTACAAGGCCAAGGTCACGGCCACCGAGTCTTGGAACGACATCCATACGTGCAGTGAAGCCGGCATCCCTACCGACTACGTGATGCTGCGAGGCATCTTCATGGCGCCTGGCGTCACGCCTGACCAGCTGGCCTATTACGTGGACCTGATGAAGAAAGTGCGCGACACGCCGGACTGGAAAGAGTTCATGGAGAAGGGTGCTTTCAACACCACCGCCATGAGCGGCGCCGACTACCGCAAGTGGCTCGAGAGCAATGAAGCGCTGCACCGCACCTTGATGACCGAAGCCGGTTTCATGGCGAAGTGAACATGGCGAAGTGAAGCGCGCCGGCGGGGCCTCTGCGCCCCGCCCGCCGTCGGCTTGACCACGCGTCGGGCCCGCACCGAATTCAACCCCCCCCGAGTGGCTTTCCCCGCACGCCTTCAAGGCCCGGCATGGCCGCGCCCTTGCTCACCGCCGACCCCGTGATCTCTCTTGGAGTGCCCCATGTCTGACCCGCACGATCGTGACGATGAATCAAGCCCCAGCATCGTGGCCAACCACAAGGTTGACGCCGTGGTGGCTGGCATCCTGGTGGTCATCGCCAGCGTGGTGATGTATGAAGCGCGCCGCCTGGGCGCAGGGTGGACCAGCGACGGCCCGGGTGCGGGCTACTTCCCCTTCTACATCGGCCTCATCATTTTTGTCTCGGGCCTGGGCATCCTGTACCAGTCACTCTTGGGCAAGGCGCGCGACACCGACACCTTCGTCAACCGTGTGCAGCTCAGCCGTGTGCTCTCGGTGCTGTTGCCGGCCATCGTGTACGTGCTGGGCATCAACTTCCTGGGCATGTACCTGGCCTCGGCCATCTACATCGCGCTCTTCATGGTGGTGCTGGGCAAGTACCCGGCGCTCAAAAGCGTGATCGTGTCCGTCGCGGTCGTCACGTTGTTTTTCATGATGTTCGAGGTGTGGTTCAAGGTGCCACTCTTTAAGGGCTCGCTCGACCCGCTGCGCTTCTTGGGCTATTGATTCCGTACGGCCACAGCCCACCACATCTCACAGGAGCGCGCCACATGGACGCAATGGGTTCACTGATACAAGGTTTCGGCGTCATCTTGACGCCCATGAACATCGGCTTGATGTTCATCGGCATCATCCTGGGCGTGTTGATCGGCGTGCTGCCGGGCTTGGGCGGCGCCAATGGCGTGGCCATCCTCTTGCCGCTGACGTTCACGATGTCGCCCACCTCGGCCATCGTGATGCTGTCGTGCATCTACTGGGGCGCGCTCTTTGGTGGGGCCATCACCTCGATCCTGTTCAACATCCCCGGCGAGCCGTGGTCGGTGGCGACCACCTTTGACGGCTACCCGATGGCGCAAAAGGGCAAGGCCGCGCAGGCCTTGACGGCAGCGTTCACCTCGTCCTTCGTCGGCGCGCTGGTGGCCGTGATCATGATCACCTTCCTGGCCCCACTGGTGGCCAAGTTCGCGCTCAAGTTCGGGGCACCTGAATTTTTTGCCGTCTACCTGCTCACCTTCTGTAGCTTCGTCGGCATGGGTAAGGGCTCACCGTTCAAGATATTGATTGCCATGGCACTGGGCTTCGCGCTCGCCGCGGTGGGCATGGACACAGTGACCGGCCAATTGCGCCTGACCTTCGGCCAGACCGAACTCATGCGCGGCTTTGACTTCCTCATCGCCGTCATCGGCCTCTTTGGCATCGGCGAGATTCTCTTGTCCATGGAAGAGGGCCTGAAGTTCCAGGGCAAGGCGGCCAAGATCGACGGCAAGGTGGTGCTTGAGACCTGGAAAGAGCTGCCCAAGTACTGGGCCACCTCGCTGCGCAGCTCACTCGTGGGCATCTGGATGGGCATCACGCCCGGCGGTGCCACACCAGCTTCGTTCATGAGCTACGGCCTGGCCAAGAAGTTCAGCAAGAACGGCAAGAACTTCGGCAAGGGTGAGATCGAAGGCGTGATCGCGCCCGAGACCGCCGCACACGCCGCCGGCACGAGTGCCTTGCTGCCCATGCTGGCCTTGGGCATCCCGGGCTCACCCACGGCCGCCGTGCTCTTGGGTGGCCTGCTGATCTGGGGCTTGCAGCCCGGGCCGCTGCTCTTCGTTGAACAGAAGGATTTCGTCTGGGGCTTGATCGCCAGCATGTACCTGGGCAACCTGGTCGGCTTGATCGTCGTGCTGACCACCGTGCCGCTGTTCGCGTCGATCCTGCGCATTCCGTTCTCGATCATCGCGCCCATCATCATCGTGATCTGCGCCATCGGCGCTTACACGGTGCACAGCGCCATGCTCGACGTCTGGTTCATGCTGGGCTTTGGCGTCATCGGCTACGTCTTCAAGAAGCTCGACTACCCACTCGCTCCCCTGGTGCTGGCGCTGGTGCTTGGGGACAAGGCCGAAGACTCCTTCCGCCAGTCCATGCTGGTCTCGCAGGGTGAGCTCTCGATCATGTATGCCAATCCGCTTGTGGGCTCCATTACAACGTTAGCGCTGCTGATGCTGTTCTGGCCGCTCATCTCCAAGTTGCTCGCGCGTGTTCGTAAACCCAAGGTCGACGAATTCGCGGCACAGCGGCCGGTGGATTGAGACCTAATTTGACGGCCTGTTCTGGCCGAACTTGACTCGGGTCAAGCGCGAATGGCGAGCTCGCTTTCTATGATGCGGCTCGCATTCGCTGACCTGCATTGCTTGCCCGACATTCACGCCCCAACTTTGAGGCCACCCCTATGAGCACCGACACCGCCGCCGCCGCCCTGACCGACGGCTTTCACGTCGTCATCGACGCGCTGAAACTCAACGGCATCGACACGATCTACGGCCTGCCCGGCATTCCCATCACCGACCTCACGCGCATGGCTCAAGCCGAGGGCATGCGCGTCATCTCCTTTCGCCACGAGCAGCACGCCGGCAACGCCGCCGCCGCCGCAGGCTTCCTCACGCAAAAGCCGGGCATCTGCCTGACCGTGTCGGCACCAGGCTTCTTGAATGGCCTCACCGCGCTGGCCAACGCCACCACCAACTGCTTCCCGATGATCCTGATCAGCGGCTCCAGCGAGCGCGAGATCGTCGACTTGCAGCAGGGTGACTACGAAGAGATGGATCAGCTCGCAGTCGCCAAGACGCTGTGCAAGGCGGCCTTCCGCGT
>JANMMH010000201.1:0-3582 GCA_031373055.1 Rubrivivax sp.
GTCGGCAGCAAGAAGTGGGCGTACCAGAGCGGGTACTCGAGCTGGCTGTGCAGCGCCATCATCAGCACCATGACAAAGGCCGCGCGCAGGGCCGCGCCGGTGTCGTCGCTCACCGCTGTGCAACGGCGCCAGCCCTGCCACAGCGCCCAGCACAGCAGGCCCAGCACCAGAGCCGCCAGCGGCAGCCCGAGCTCGGCGGCCAGCTGCAAGGGTAGGTTGTGGGTGTGGTCGAAGAACTCGGTGGGCCGGTTCGGAAACGGCGTCAGCGTCCAGGCGAAGTTGAACTCACCGAAACCGACGCCGAGCCAGGGCTGGGCCTGGGCCAGGGCCCACGCCTCGCGCCAGATGGCAAAGCGCGAGGACGACAAATCGGCTTGGCCGATGCGTGTCGCGGCGCCGATGGGGCCTGTGCCTTGAAGATCGGCCCACCACGACGTCAGTCCCAGGCTGGCGGCGCACAGCAACGGCGCGGCCAGCAGCAAGCCACGCGAGAAGCGCGACAGGCGGCTGTCGAACAGGCCCCACAAGGCCAGCACCGCAATGCCCACCAGGCCGGTGCGCGAGCCCGACAGCGTGATGCCCAGCACCGTCAACGCGATCAAGGCCAGCGCCGCGGCGCGCCGCAGCCACGTGCGCCCCAGCGGCCCCATCTCCACCAGCGGCACGACGGCCACTGCCGACCACAGCAGCAGCGTGGCCAGGTGGTTGGGCTGGCGCATGTTGCCGACGGCACGGCGGGCGTCGGCCGAGCGCGCAATCCACTCGCCATCCACCCACTGCGGCATGAACACCTGGGTCACGGCCACCGCGCTGTTGGCCACCCCCGCCGCCACCCAGGCCGCGCAGAAGCTCAGCAGCAGCGAGCGCGACGGCCGCAGCGCGGCGCCGCCGAGCGCGAGCGCCATGGTGGCCAGCAGCAGCCCTGCGGCAGACAAGCTCATCGCCCAAGGCAGCGTGCCGACCGCGCTGGACAGCAGCGCCGCAGCCACCACTGCGCCCAGCGCCATTTGCAGCGCAGCGCTGCGGGCGGCTGCGGCGCGCAAGCTGCCGTAGCAGGCGGGCGCCAGCGCCATCAGTGCGGCGCCCCACAAGCCCAGTGCGGCCGCCTGGTTGAACAGGGTGGGCGAGGGCGGGACGTTGTAGGCAATCAGGCCCGGAACCAGCGCCGCGGCCCACAGCAGCAGGGCCGTCACAAGCCGTCCTTGAAGCGCGACAGCGCGCCCCCCGTCGCGCGTGGCTTGATCATCAGCCAACGCAGGGCCCGAAAGCGAACCATGCGCATGTACAGCCACACATACAACACGCAGAACAAGGCCACGAAGCCCATCAACACGAAGGGGTAGCGCCAGAACAGCGTGGCCGGGATGGCTGCGAGGCTCGACAACAACCACAGGTAGGGCGCGGTAAGACTGTTGCGCAGCGTGAGGCTGGCGGCGTCTTTCCGGCCCACGGCCCAGCGTACCAGCCGCCTGAACACCAGCTGGTGCAAGTGCAGCCCGTCAGGCAAGCCCGGGCTGGCGCCGCGCACCACCTTGCGCCGCCAGATGGAGAACACCGTCTCGAACACCGGGTAGATGAAGAGCAAGAAGGGGTACCAGGGCGACACCTCGCCGCGGTGGCGCGCCACCAGCAGAAAGGACAGCACGGCCACCAGGTAGCCGATGAAATAGGCGCCGCCGTCGCCCAGAAAAATCAGCCCGCGCGGCCAGTTCCACAGCAAGAAGCCCAGCAGCGCCCCCACCCCCGCCAGCGCCACCGACAAGACCAGGGTGTCGCCCACCTGCCAGCCCACGTAGGCCAGCGAGAGCAGCGAGATGGCCACCACCACCGAAGCCAGCCCGTTGTAGCCATCGATGATGTTCACCGCATTGGCCACGCCCGCCATGGCCAGCATGGTGAACAGGAGGCTGAAAGCCGTGAAGCCCATCAACCAGTCCACCCCGGGCAGGCTCACGGAATCGAGTTGCGCGCCCAGCAGAAAGAAGGCCAGCGCGCCGCTGGCCGCCGTGGCCAGCAAGCGGGTGCGGATACCGACCTGCTTGGTCACGTCTTCGGCCAGGCCGGCCAGCAGCGCCGGCAGGCCGCAGGCAAACACCAGCGCCATGTCACGCGCGTGGCCAGCTTGCGTCAAGGCCACCCAGGCCACCAGCGCCACCAGGCCCAGCGCAATCGCCAGGCCGCCGACGCGGGGCACCGGGCGGGCGTGGTTCTTCTGCACCCCCGCCAGGTCATGGTCGTCCCACGGCAAGGCGCGGGTGCGTGACAGCCGGATGATCACGCCGCTGAAGAACAGCGACACGAGGAACGCAATGGCCAAGCTGAGCATGGCCAGAAGCCTACACCGGCCCCGATTCAGACACCGAGCTATGCCTCAGTGCTTTGGCTCAGACGAGCACGACGATGTCGCCGTACTGCACCAGCGCTGCGTCCGCCGTCAAAAGCTTGAGCGGTTCGGCCAGCGCTTGCGCCACGAGGAGCCGGTCGAATGGGTCGGTGTGATGCGGCGCAAGCCTCGCGACACCCGCAGCATGCGCAGCGCGCACGCCGAGTTCCAGGAATCCGCTGGCAGCAATGGCATCAGTGAGCGCTTGGGGGTCTGCCTCGATTTTGCCGAGCTTGGCCTTGATGGCCACCTCCCAGATCGACGCGGCCGATACGTACACCTGCTCCGCAGCCTCGATCAGGCGACGGGCCGCCGGCTTCAACCGCGGCGACCCCGCAACGGCCCACAGAAAGATGTGCGTGTCGAGTAGCAGGCGCATCAGCGACCTTCAAAGCCCGCCAGCACCTCGGCTGGTAGCGGCGTGTCGAAATCTGCCGCGACCCGAACCTTGCCTTTCAGCACGCCGAATGTGATGCGGCGCTTCGGCCCCTCAAGCTGCGTGATGCGCACGAGTGGCTTGCCGTTGCGGCTGACGACCACGTCTTCGCCGGCAGCCGCCTTGTCGACGAGCTGAGACAGCCGGGTTTTGGCGTCGTAGATGTTGACAGTTTCCACGCGGGCACCTCCAGCAAGTTGACTAAGTCTAGTCTAGCGCTGGCTGGGTTGCTAACCAATCCGTTTCTACTTCAGCGCGCGGGCCTGTTCATAAAATGACAGGCAGCCAGTGCAAGTTCGGAGAAAACCGGCCCGGTGCCGTTTGAACTCGACAAGTTCGTTGGGTGGCCCATTTGGCCCCGCGCGTGAAATTTCTGTATCCCCCACCGCTTCCCGCTACGCCAAGGCGAGGAACGCGCGCTCGAATGCCCGATGATCCACCCCGTGCCCGCAATCCCTGACCCCACCCCCCCGCCCGCCAAGCGCCGCGCCTTGATCTGCGGCGTGGCCGGGCAAGACGGCGCCTATCTGGCCCAGCTGCTGCTGGGCAAGGGCTATGAGGTCATCGGCACCTCGCGTGACGCCACCGTGGCCAACACCGCTGGGCTCGAGGCCTTGGGCATCCGAGCGCAAGTGCGCGTGGTGTCGATGGCGCCGAACGACTTTCGCAGCGTGCTGCAAACCATCACCCGCAGCGCGCCCGACGAGGTTTACAACCTGGCCGGGCAAAGCTCGGTGGGCCTGTCTTTCGAGCAGCCGGTGGA
>JANMMH010000220.1:0-6947 GCA_031373055.1 Rubrivivax sp.
CGTCAGCGTGCCGATCTGTGCTGAGTCCAGTGCCGCCAGCGCGTCGCTGGTCCGCGCACGCAGCGAGCCGGTGCTCAGCGCGGCCAGGTCTTCGGTGGTGAAGGCGTCCGCCTGCGCCGAGGTGATGGCGCCGGCCTGCGCCGAGGTGAGCACCGCGAACTGCGCGGTCGAGAGCGCGTTGAATTGCGCCGAATCAAGTACACCGAGTGCAGCGTTAGACAGCGAGCGGATGCTCGTGATGCTGATGGCAGCCAGGTCGGCCGTCGTCATGGTGTCGGCCTGGTCGGACGTGATCGCCGCAACCTGCGCCGAGGTAATGGCCGCGAACTGGTCGGTCGTCAGCGCGTTCAAGTCTTCCGAGCTCAGCGTGGCGATCTGGCGTGAGCTCAAGGCCACGACTTGCGCGCTGGTCAGCGTGCCGATCTGCGCCGAGTCGAGGGCCGCGATGGCGTCGGTGCTGAGGCCACGCACGGCACTGGCGCTCAAGGCAGCCAGGTCCTCGGTGGTCATGGTGTCGGTCTGCGTCGAGGTGATGGCGGCACTCTGCGTGCTCGTCAACACCGCGAACTGCGCCGTCGTCAGCGCATTGAAGTCGGCCGAGTTCAAGCTGGCAATTTGCGCCGTGGTCAAGGCCACGACTTGCGCGTTGGTCAGCGTGCCGATCTGCGCCGAGTCGAGTGCGGCGAGTGCGTCGCTCGTCAAAGCCCGCAGTGAGCCGGTGCTGATGGCGGCCAGGTCTTCGGTGGTGATGGTGTCGGTCTGCGCCGAGGTGATGGCCGCCGCTTGTGCCGAGGTCAACACCGCGAATTGCGACGTGCCCAGGGCGTTGAACTGTGCCGAGTCGAGCACGCCGAGTGCGCCGGCACTCAGCCCTCGGATGGCCGTGGCGCTAAGCGCGGCAAGGTCCGCCGTGGTCATGGTGTCGGCCTGGTCGGAGCTGATGGCAGCCACTTGCGCCGAGGTGATGGCTGCGAATTGGTCGGTCGTCAACGCGTTCAAATCTTCCGAGCCCAGGCTGGCGATTTGACGCGAGGTCAGGGCTGCTACTTGCGCGGTGGTCATGCTGCCGATCTGCGCTGAGTCAAGCGCAGCCAGCGCTTCGGTGCTCATGCCACGCAAGGAGCCGACGGTGATGGCCGCCAGGTCTTCGGTGGTCATCGTGTCGGTTTGCGCCGAGGCGATGGCCGCGACTTGCGCCGAGGTCAGCCCAGCAAACTGCGCGCTCGTCAGGGCGTTGAAGTCGGCCGAGTTCAGCGAGGCGATTTGCGCCGTGCCCAGCACGGCGACTTGCGTACCGGTGAGCACGCCGATCTGCGCCGAGTCAAGGGCGGCGATGGCGTCGCTGCTGAGCGCACGCAGCGCGCTGCTGGTCAGCGAGGACAAGTCTTCAGTCGTCATCGTGTCGGTCTGCGCCGAGGTGATGGCCGCCGCTTGCGCTGAGTTCAACACGGCGAACTGTGCGGTGCTGAGCGCGTTGAACTGCGCCGAGTCGAGCACGCCCAGGTCGGTCGGCGTCAGCCCACGTGTGGCTGTGGCGCTGATGGCCGCGAGGTCGGCCGTGGTCATCGTGTCAGCTTGGTCGCTGGTGATGGCCGCGACCTGCGCCGACGTGATGACGGCGAACTGGTCGGTCGTCAGCGCATTCAAATCTTCCGAGCTCAGGCTGGCGATTTGACGTGAGCTCAAGGCCACGAGTTGCGCGCTGGTCAGCGTGCCGATCTGTGCCGAGTCGAGTGCCGAGATGGCCTCGGTGGAGAGGCCACGCACGGCGCTGGCGGTCAAGGCCGCCAGGTCTTCGGTGGTGATGGTGTCGGTTTGCGCCGAGGTGATGGCGGCACTTTGTGTGCTCGTCAGCACCGCGAACTGCGCGGTGGTGAGTGCATTGAAGTCGGCCGAATTCAGCGTGGCCACCTGTGCCGTGGTCAGCGCCGCGACCTGCGCGTTCGTCAACGTCCCGATTTGCGCCGAGTCCAGTGCCGCGAGTGCGTCACTGGTCAAGGCCCGCAGCGAAGCCGTGCTGATGGCGGCCAGGTCTTCGGTGGTGATGGTGTCGGTTTGCGCCGAGGTGATGGCCGCCGCTTGCGCCGAGCTCAGTACCGCGAATTGCGAGGTGCCCAGGGCGTTGAACTGCGCCGAATCCAGCACAGCAAGCGAGTCGATGCGCAGGCCACGAATGGCCGTGGCGCTGATGGCAGCCAGGTCGGCCGTCGTCATGGCGTCGGCTTGGTCCGACGTGATCGCCGCGACCTGCGCCGAGGTGACGGCCGCAAATTGATCGGTCGTCAACGCATTCAAGTCTTCCGAGCTCAGGCTGGCGACTTGGCGCGTGGTCAAGGCCACGACTTGCGCGGTCGTGAGCGTGCCGACCTGTGCCGAGTCGAGCGCCGCAATGGCCTCGGTGCTGAGGCCACGCACGGCTCTGGCGCTCAGCGCGGCCAGGTCCTCGGTCGTCATCGTGTCGGTTTGCGCCGACGTGATGGCGGCACTCTGCGCGCTCGTCAACACCGCGAACTGCGCGGTCGTGAGTGCGTTGAAATCGGCCGAATTCAGACTCGCGATTTGCGCCGTGGTCAAGGCCACGACTTGGGCGTTCGTCAGGCTGCCGATCTGCGCGGAGTCCAGTGCAGAGAGCGCGTCACTCGTCAAGGCGCGCAGTGAACCTGTGCTGAGGGCCGCCAGGTCTTCGGTGGTGATGGTGTCGGTTTGCGCCGAGGTGATGGCCGCCGCTTGCGCCGAGCTCAGTACCGCGAATTGCGAGGTGCCCAGGGCATTGAACTGCGCCGAGTCCAGCGCGCCCAGTGCACCGACGCCCAGCCCGCGAATGGCGGTGGCGCTGATGGCCGCAAGGTCAGCCGTCGTCAGCGTGTCGGCTTGGTCGGACGTGATCGCCGCGACTTGCGCCGAGGTGACAGCCGCGAACTGATCGGTCGTCAATGCATTCAAATCTTCCGACGTCAGGCTGGCCACTTGGCGCGAGTTCAGCGCGACGACCTGTGCCGTCGTCAATGTGCCGATCTGTGCAGAGTCAAGTGCCGCTAGCGCCTCGGTGCTGAGGCCACGCACGGCGCTGGCCGTCAACGCAGCCAGGTCTTCGGTGGTGATGGTGTCGGTTTGTGCCGAGGTGATGACGGCCGCCTGCGCGCTCGTCAACACCGCGAATTGTGTGGTCGTCAGCGCGTTGAAGTCGGCCGAGTTCAGCGTCGACACCTGGGCGGTGCTCAGTGCCGTGACTTGCGCGTTGGTCAGCGTGCCGATTTGCGCGGAGTCAAGCGCGGCCAGCGCGTCGCTGGTCAGGCTGCGCAGTGCGGCCGTGCTCAGCGAGGCCAGGTCTTCGGTGGTGATGGTGTCCGTCTGCGCCGAGCTGATGGCGGCGGCCTGCGCTGAGCTCAGTGCCGCGAATTGCGCGGTGCCCAAGGCGTTGAACTGCGCTGAGTCCAGCACGTTCAAAGACGCCGTGCTCAAGCTGCGAATCGCCGTGGCGCTGATGGCCGCGATGTCGGCCGTGGTGATGCTGTCGGCCTGCGCCGAAGTGATGGCCGCCACCTGCGCCGAGGTGAGCGCGCCGAACTGCACGGTCGTCAAGGCGTTGAAGTCGGACGAATCAAAACTGGCCAGTTGCGCGGTTGACAGGGCGACGACCTGGTTCGTGCCCATGACGCCGATCTGCGCCGAGTCGAGTGCCGCCAGCGCGTCGGTGGTGAAGCCCTTGATGGCCCCGCCGGCAATGGCCGCCAGGTCCTCAGTGGTCATGGTGTCGGTTTGCGCCGAGCTGATGGCCCCGAGCTGCGACGAGGTGAACGCGCCGAACTGCGAGGTGCCCAGCGCATTGAACTGCGCCGAGTTGAAGACCTCGATGCCGCGGCGTGGAATGAAGGGCGCCTGCGCTGCCGTCAATGCACCCATCTGCGCGGTGCTGAAGGCCGCCCAGTCTTCAGTCGTCAAACTGTTCAGCGTGGCGGTGGTCAGGGCAGCGATCAGGTCGGTGCTCAGTGCAGGGATGTTGGTAGCCATTCTTCAATCCTTCGCGTCGGTCGGGTGGGGCGTGTCGTCTGTGTCTCTTGGGAAACCATCAAACGGTGCCCCGATGCGGCGGGATCCGGTGGCCAAAGTTCGGCCTAGACCTTTTCCCATACCGTCGGGGTATCGGCAGCTAAGCGGGCGGTCTTGAGTTGGGGATCGCTTGAACTGGCAGGCCTTATTGGCGCTGTTCAGCGGCATCGCGCATGGCGATGGAGGGCGCGCGGTGTGGGCGCCCGCGGCATGACGCAATGCACGCTGGCGCAGCGACTTTCGAGGTGGCCACGCCAGCCGAGGCTGGTCATCGCCCTCCCTATCGGCCGATGTGCGTCGCGCTAAAGCCGCGTGACGTACGCGGGCCGCGTTGATGCAACATCACGCACACACTCGCTGGCGTCGCCATGCCGGCCATCATTCAAGGAGCATCGCGACCATGAGCAAGGAAAAATCCACGCCCGCCGCGACCCCACCGGTGACGACCACGCAGCGCAGCCTGCGTGGCCTGGGCGCGGCGGTGGTGGGTTACCTCGCCGCCTTTGGCCTGCTCACGGCGGCCCTGTTGAAGCTCACCGGCGCGGCCACCGACGTAATCACGTGGCTCATCGGCCTGCTGCCGGCAGCGGTGGGCATCGCCTGCGCGCTCAGCAGCACGGCTGACGTGCGCCAGTACACCGTGCGTTTGATCGCCGCCGCCGCCATGCTGCCCATCCTCTTGCTCTTCTGGGCCTCGTCGGCCGTCGACGAACGCGCCGCAGTGCAAGCCGCGTGGCCCATGGCCACGTGGCTATGGATGACGCTCGCGGCCCTGCTGCATGCCGCCGCCTTCGTCGCCATGATCTTGGTGGCCGGCCGCCTGCTCACACGCGTGGCGGCGGTAGCCGGCGTCCCGGCCGTGGCTGCAGACGAGTTGCTGCGCCGCTTGCGCGCGCTGCCCGTGCCGGCCCCCGTGCAAGGTGCCAACACCTGGCGCGCCGAGCTGCCCACCGCCGAGCCCGCGCGCCGTCACGAGCTGCTGCTGCGCCTGAACGCCACCACGCGCAGCGTGCACGTGCAAGAGACCTTGCGCACCGCTGGCGCCAAGACGCAAGACGCGAGCGAAGGCGACATGCGAAGCTTGGGCGAAGCCGCCTTCGACCCCGCGCGGCCCGAGGCGCAGGCCGTCTTCAACGTCGCGCGTCAGACCACCATGATCGACGCCACGCGCCTGGCGCAAACCCCCTGGCCGGGTGAGGCCGTGGCCTGGGCCGGCTTGGATGCCGAAGGCTGGGTCACGCTGGCCTGCGCGGTGGTCACCCGCTCGGGCTGGCGCTGGGAGCCTGCGCTTTTTGGGCGTTAGTTGCTCGCGCTGGGTGCGGCCCGCAGCCCGGCACCCAAAGACGACCACGCAGAGCCAGACTCGCATTGCGCACCGATTCGGGCCAACCATGTGCGCTGGGTCTGCCTTACATTGCGCATCCCTTGCCGCCCCATTGCTGCCAGCGGCACAAACCGGAGACTGCCCGTGACACTCAATCGCACCCGCCTTGTGGCATGCATCGTTGCGGCGGCCATGCTGCCCGGCTTGGCGGCAGCGCAGGCCTACCCCAATAAGCCGGTTCGCCTGGTGGTGCCCTTCGCGCCTGGCGGGACGACCGACCTCCTGGCCCGCGTCATTGCCGAGAAGATGGGCGTGTCGCTGGGCCAAACCGTGGTGGTTGAAAACAAGGCCGGTGCGGGCGGCGCAATCGGTGCGGCCGAGGTCGGCAAGGCAGCGCCCGACGGCTACATGCTGCTCATGTCGTCGGTCTCGACGATGGCGGCCAACCCGGCCATCAACCCCAGCACGCCCTACGACCCGAACAAAGACTTCGTCCACATCATCAACGTCGCGGCCACGCCCAACGTGATTGCGGTCCATCCGTCGTTCCCGGCCAAGGACTACAAGGGCTTCGCCGACACGCTTCAAAAGAACCCTGGCAAGTACAGCTACGGCACGGCTGGCAACGGCACCGTGGGGCACCTCGTGGCCGAGCTGTACAAGAGCATGGCCAAGGTCTACGTCACCCACATTCCCTATCGTGGGTCCGGCCCGGCCTTGAACGATGTGATCGCGGGGCAGCTGCCCATCATTGTTGACAACCTGCCGTCGGCGCTGCCCTTCATCAAAGACAAGCGCTTGATTCCCATCGTCGTGGCCGCGCCCAAGCGCTTGGCCGTGGTGCCCGACGTGCCGACCTTCGCCGAAGTAGGGCTGGAGGCCGTCAACCGCATGTCCTTCCTGGGTGTGTCTGCGCCCAAAGACACGCCCAAGGATGTGATCGACAAACTGCACGCTGCCGTCAAAGCCGCCTTGGCCGACGCCGGCGTGAAAGGGCGCATCGAAGCGACCGGCGCCATCGTGGTGGGCAACACTTCTGACGAGTACCAGAAGCAAGTCAGGGACGAGTTGCTGATCTACCAACGTGTGGTCCTTCAACAGAAGTTGAAGCTGGAGTAGCGCGCGCCGCCCACCGCCGAGCCGGCGTCCTAGGGTCGATTGAAGCGCCGGCCTGGGCCGACTGCGACGCGGAAGGCTGGGTCACGCTGGCCTGCGCTGTCGTCACACGCTCGGGGTGGCGCTGGCAGTCTGCGCTTCTTGGGCGTTAGTTTGTTGGGTTGGACGCGCTACGCTCTCCTGCGCGGTCGCCACGATGTTCAGCGCCCGAAGTCCAAAGCCTGATGGGCGCCGGCAGGGTTGGCTTCACCTGGGATCGAACTCACGCTGTTGGCCACTGGCGGTCGGACAATCCTGCGGTCCGTGCAACCGCTTCAGACTGATTGGTGCCGTCCAGGGCGCGGCGGGCTACACCCGCTGGCGAACCATTGCAGATCTTCGGATGCAGCGGCCGAAAGGCTGCGCGGGAGCGCTGCGGCGGGGTGCCGTGTTCCGTTCATGTCCCCCGGGCCGGTTC
>JANMMH010000510.1:0-2311 GCA_031373055.1 Rubrivivax sp.
ACATCGACTTCAGCTTCTCGGCCATGGGCGGCAAACCCACCGGCGCCGGTCGCACCGTGGTGTTGGCCTCGTTCCTGCTCGGAGGGCCCTCGGGCTCGGGTGTGGCGACAACGGTCACGTTAGGCGCTGTGGCCTACCCCATGCTGGCCAAGGTCGGCTACGAGAAAAACGCCGCCGGCGGGCTGCTCGCGGCAGGTGGCCTGGGCGCCATCATCTCGCCGCCGGTGCTAGGCGCGGCGGCGTTTCTCATCGCCGAATTTCTGAAGATCAGCTACCTCGACGTGCTCTTGATGGCGGTCATCCCGACCTTCCTTTTCTACCTGGCGCTCTTCGTCATGGTCGAGATCGATGCGCGCAAGTTCGGCATGGGCAACGTCGCCATCGACAAGGTCGACACGGTTTGGAACCTGGCGCGCAAGTACTGGTTCCACTTCCTCTCGCTCATCTCCATCGTGGTCTTCATGATGGTGGGCTTCTCGCCGGTGCTGTCGGTGTTCTGGGCCACCGTCGTGTCCTTTGCGACGAGCTTCCTGCGCCGCGACACCGCGCTCATCGGCTACGACACCTTCAACGGCCAGGGCTCGTGGTGGAAGAAGCTGGGCACCTCACCCTTCGTCAAGGCCATGGAAGGCGGCACCATCGGCGTGCTCAATGTGGCGGCTACCTGCGCCGGCGCCGGCATCATCGTCGGCGTGGTCACCCTCACCGGCCTGGGGCTGAAGTTCAGCAGCATCGTCATCGACTACGCCGGCGGCTCGCTCTTGCTAACGGCCATCTTCACCGCACTCGTGGTCTGGATCGTGGGCCTGGCGGTGCCGGTGACGGCCAGCTACATCATTTGCGCCGTCATCACCGCGCCCGCACTCATCAAGCTCGGTGTGCCTGACTTTGCGGCGCACATGTTCATCTTCTATTACGCGGTCTTGTCCGAGGTCTCGCCGCCCACGGCGCTGTCTCCATTTGCGGCCGCCGCCATCACCGGGGGCGACCCCTACAAGACCACGCTGCAGAGCTGGAAGTACACGATGCCGGCCTTTCTGGTGCCCTTCATGTTCGTGCTCGACCCCGCCGGCCAGGGCCTCTTGCTGATGGGGTCGAGCAAGGCGCTTGCCGCCGCCGATTGGACGTCGATCGTGCAGGTCACGCTCACGGCAGCCGTGGGCGTGGCCGCACTCGCAGCGGGCTTCGAAGGCTGGGCCTTGAAGCGCACCACCAAGCTCGAGCGCACGCTCTTTTTGGTGGCCGGGCTGGCGCTGGTCTACCCGGGATGGGTGGCCGATCTCATCGGCTTTGGCGGCGTCCTGGCGGCCCTGGGTTTGCAGTTGCTGCGCAAAGAAGTGCCGCTGGCCAAGCTCGCCAGCTAACGTTTATCAGGAGCACACGCCATGAGCGCACTGGATGCCAACGCCCGCGGCGTTTACCTCATCACCGTCACGCCCTTCACCGCAGCCGGCGCGCTCGACCTGGCCAGCACCGACCGCATGGTTGACTTCTGCCTCGCGACAGGCGTCACCGGCCTCACGGTGCTGGGCATCATGGGTGAAGCGCCCAAACTCACCGCCGACGAGTCGCGCACCTTTGTGCGCCAGGTGCTGGCGCGTGTGGCCGGCCAGGTGCCGGTGGTGGTGGGTGTCTCGTCACCGGGTTTCGCGGCGATGCAGGAGCTCACGCAAAGCGTGATGGAGCTTGGCGCGGCCGGCGTCATGGTGGCGCCGCCGGGCACGGTGCGCAGTGACGAGCAGATCGTCGCCTACTTCGCGATGGTGCAAGAAACGCTGGGCACGGCAGTGCCTTGGGTACTGCAAGATCACCCGGTGGCCACGGGCGTGCAGATGTCGTCCAGCGTCATTGAGCACATCGTGCAAAGCGCACCCAGCTGCGTGATGCTCAAGCATGAAGACTGCCCGGGGCTGGCCAAGCTCTCCACGCTGCGAGCGGCGTTTCCATCAGCCCCAGCTGACGGTTCGGCCCAACGTGGAACCAAGCGCCTGTCCATCCTCACCGGCAACGGCGGCGGCCTTTTTCTGCCCGAAGAACTGAGCCGCGGTGCCGACGGCGCCATGACCGGCTTTGCCTACCCCGAGATGATGGTCGATGTGTGCCGCGCGCACGCGAGCGGCGATGTTGAACGCGCCCACGATCTCTTCGACGCCTATCTGCCGTTGGCGCGCTACGAGCAGCAAAGCGGCATCGGCCTGGCGGTGCGCAAACACATGCTGGCCGCGCGCGGCGTCATCGCTTCAGCGGCGGTGCGCAAGCCCGGGCCGAAGCTAACTGCTGCCGACATCGCCGACATCGAACGCCTGACGCG
>JANMMH010000292.1:0-3021 GCA_031373055.1 Rubrivivax sp.
TGCTCAGGCGCCAAGTAGTGCGGTGAGCCGGCCACCAAACCTTCCAGCGCGGGTGAGGCCGCACCGGCAGCGCGCGCGATGCCGAAGTCCAGCACCTTGGGCCGCCAACGCCGTGTCAGATAAATGTTAGCGGGCTTGATGTCGCAATGCACCACACCGCGCGCGTGGGCGTAGGCGAGCGCGTCGGCAATGCGCCGCACCAGCAGGGCAGCACGCTCAGGCGCGGGGCGCCAGCCCTGCGCCAGCGCGTCGCGCATGTCTTGCCCGTAAAGCCGCTCCATGGCGATGTACACGCCCTGCGCCGACAGGCCCGCGTCATGCACCGTCACGATGTAGCGGTGGTTCAGGCCACCGGCCGTGCGCGCTTCGTTGAGGAAGAGGCCGTCGAGTGACAGGCGCGAGGGCGTGTCGACGTCAAAGTGCAGCGTCTTCACGGCGACTGTGCGCGACAAGAGCGGGTCCCAGGCTTCAAACACCGCGCCCAGCCCGCCTTCGGCCAGGCGCTTCTTCAGCGCGTAGCGGCCGATGTGCGACAGCGTAGGCAGGGCGGCCAGTTGCTGGTCGTCGCCGGGCTTGTCGATGCCGAAATCGGTCAACACGTCGGGGATGTCGGTGTCGGGTGCGGCGGCGTCGGGGGTGAGCTCACTGGTCAGTGAGGGTGGCCCGATTTCCGTGGGCAGGAAGGAGGGCAGCACGCTGTGGCCGTGTGCGGGCAGAAGGTGGGTAGGCACGGCCGCCAGCATAGGCGGGGCCGGCGCGGGCGACGTATCAAAAGGGTGGGAATCGCGCCGGGGTTAACCGCTTGTCACGCATTGGCTGCACCTTGGCTGCCGTGGCACAGCGATCAGCGCAGTTCGCGCGCCAGTCGCGAAAGCGCCGTTTGCAGCTGCGGCATCGAACTGGCGAACGACAGGCGCAAGAAACGCGAGGCCGCGGCGGGGCCGAAGTCGCGGCCCGGCGTCAAGGCCACGTGCGCGCGGCGCATCATGTCGAAGCAAAAGTCCTAGCTGCTCGCGCTATGTGCCGAGCAGTCGGCCCAGACATAGAAGGCGCCGTCGGGCACCACGGGCACGGTCAGGCCCATGGCCTGCAGGGCCGGCACCACGAGGTCGCGGCGGCGCTGAAACTCGCCACGCCGCTGCTCGTAGTGGGCGATCGACTCGGGCTCAAAACACGCCAGCGCCGCCTGCTGCGCAATCGTCGACGGGCAGATGTAGAGGTTCTGCGCCAGGCGCTCTACGGGCGCCACCAGCTCCTGCGGCAGCACCAGCCAGCCCAGGCGCCAGCCCGTCATGCTGAAGTACTTGGAGAAGCTGTTGATCGAGATCACGTCTGCACTTTTGTCGTCACCCAGCGCCAGCACGCTGTGGCTGAACTGCTCGTCATAACTCAAGCCGAGGTAGATCTCGTCGACCAGTGTCATGCCGCCACGCGCGCGCACGGCTTCCACGATGCCGGCCATCTCAGTGTGCGTGATCGACGTGCCCGTGGGGTTGGACGGTGACGCCAATAACACGCCACGTGTGTTGACACGCCAGTGCTCGCGCACGGCCGCCGCATCAAGCTGAAAGCGCTGCGCGGCGGTGGTCGGCACCAGTCGCGCCTGTGCCCCGGCGGCGGCCACAAAGTGGCGGTTGCAGGGGTAGCTGGGGTCGGGCATCAGCACCTCGTCGCCCGCCTCAAAGAGTGCCAGGCAGGCGAGCTGCAAGGCGGCCGACGCACCGGCGGTGACGACGATGCGATCACTGTCCACGTCCACGCCAAAACGCGTGGCGTACCACTGCGCAATGCGCTCGCGCAGCGCCGGCAAGCCGGTGGCCTGGGTGTACTGCGTGGCGCCTGCTTGCAGGCAGCGAATAGCAGCGTCGCGCACCAAAGGTGCCGCGCTGAAATCGGGCTCGCCGATGTTCAGAAAGATCATGGGCTCGCCGCCCAACGCCGGGTCGCAGGCGCTGCTCTGCGCGATCTCCTGCGCCGCCTTGGCGCACTCCTTCACATAGAACGGCTCGATGTGGTCGAGCCGGCTTGCGGTCTTCATTCCCTGGCGTCTTCGCTTGCGCCCGCGGGCGCTGCCGCTGCCACGCTGGCGGCCTCCACACGGCGCGCGTTGCGCTCCGCCACTTCAAGCGGCCGCAGCTCGCCCGCAGCCTTGTCGAGCACGCCGTTCACATACTTGTGGCCGTCGGTGCCGCCAAAACTCTTGGCCAGCTCCACCGCTTCGTTGATCGCCACGCGGTAGGGGATGCTCACGCAGTGCGTCAGCTCGTAGATGCCGATCAAGAGCACGCCATGCTCGACGGGCGAGAGCAGCGTGATCTTGCGGTCGATGTGGCGTGTGATCACCGCGTCCAGCGCGTCGATCTGCGCCACGCAGCCATGCAGCAGCGCGTCGAAATGCTCAACATTGCAGCGCGCAAAGCCGTCGTGTTCGCGCATGTGGGCGTCGACGATGGCCACATCCGCCTTGGAGATCTGCCACTCGTACAGGCCCTGCAAGGCCAGCTCGCGCGCACGACGGCGCGTCGACTTGGTGGCGCCCTTCACGACAGGTCTTCCAGCACGTTGGCCATCTCGACAGCCACGCGTGCGGCGTCCGTGCCCTTTTCCTGCGCACGCGCCAGCGCCTGCGCCTCGGTGTCGACGGTGAGGATGGCGTTGGCGACGGCGACGCGGTGGTCCAGCGCCACACGCATGACACCTGCGCCACTTTCGTTGGCCACCAGTTCGAAATGGTAGGTCTCGCCGCGAATGACGCAGCCGATGGCAATCAGCGCGTCGTGGTCACCCGCGTCGGCCAGCGCCTTCAAGGCCAGCGGCACTTCTAACGCACCGGGTACGCTGACACGGGTGATGTCGCGCGCGTCGACCTTGAGCTTCAAGAGCTCGTCGACACAGGCTTGCTCCAGCGCGGTGGTGATGGTGGCGTTGAAGCGCGCGCGCACGATGGCCACGCGAAGGCCAACGCCCATCAGTTCACCGGTGATCTCTTTGTCTGCGCCTTGCATGGCGTCTCCTTCAGGG
>JANMMH010000293.1:0-6937 GCA_031373055.1 Rubrivivax sp.
AGCCGCTCCAGGTCCGTCACGCCGAAGTGTCGCGGGTTGGCGCGCTCCAGGTAGTTGTCGTGGTACGTGCGCAGCCACTGCGCCAGCTGGGGTGCGGGCACGGGACGCGACAGCCAGTAACCTTGCATCTCGTCGCACCCGAGCTGGCGCAGAAAGTCAGCCTGTTCAGTGGTCTCAACGCCTTCGGCCACGACCTTCATTTGCAGGCTGCGCCCTAGTGCCACCACGGCGGTGGCAATCGCGCAGTCTTCCGCGTCGTGCGGCAACTCGTTGACGAATGAGCGGTCGATCTTGAGTGTGTCAACGTCGAGCCGGCGCAAATAGCTCAGCGACGAGTGGCCCGTGCCGAAGTCGTCGATGGCCAGGCGCACACCGATGCGCGAAAGGCCTGCGAGCACGCCGCGATTGGCCTCGGTGTCTTCCATCAGCAGGCTTTCCGTGAGCTCGAATTCAAGCCGGGCCGGGTCGATCTGGGTTTCGCGCAGCGTGTCTTCGACGAGTGCGAGCAAGTAGGGCTGGCGTAATTGCCGCGCCGACAGGTTCACCGCCATGCCGATCGGCGGCAGGCCCGCGCGGTCCCATTCGGCCAGCTGCTCCAGTGCGGTGCGGATGACCCACGCACCCACAGGCAGGATCAGCCCGGTGTCTTCAAGCACGGCGATGAAACGATCGGGCGGCACCATGCCACGCCCCGGGCAATGCCAGCGGATCAGCGCCTCGACGCCGGTGATGCGCCCAGTGCGCAGGTCGGCCTTGGGCTGGTAGTTCAGGCAGAACTCTTTGCGCTCGATGGCGCGGCGCAGACTGCCTTCCAGGGACAGGCGGGTGCTGACCGCCTGGTTCAGGTCGTCGCTGAAGAAGCTGAAGGTATTGCGCCCGAGTGACTTGGCGCGGTACATCGCCATGTCGGTGTGGCGGATCATGCCGTCCAGGTCGACATCGTCCATCGGGAACAGCGAGATACCGATGCTGGCCGAGATGTGGATGTCTTCTTCGCCCACCGTGAACGGCACCGCCAGGGCTTCGAGCAGGCGCCGCGCAATCGCGCCGGCCTGCTCGGCGTTGCCCACGTTCTCGGCGATGACGGTGAACTCGTCACCGCCCAGTCGCGACAGCGTGAAGGGGTCATCGCCCGCCGGGCGGGCCAGGGTGTCGACATTGCGCAGCGAACGCGTGAGCGTTTGCGCCACGTGGCACAGCAGGCGGTCACCGACCTCGTGGCCAAGGCTGTCGTTGACGACCTTGAAGCGGTCGAGGTCGAGAAACATCAACGCCATCGGCTGGTTCGAGCGCTGCGAGCGTTGCATGGCCTGCGCCAGCCGGTCACGAAACAGGGCGCGGTTGGGCAAGCCGGTCAGACTGTCAAAGTTGGCCAGGAACTTGAGCTGATCTTGCGTCTGCTTGCGCTCAGAGAGATCGCGCAGTCTGACGATGTGGTGGCGCTTGCCGCCACGGTGAACCTCGTGCAGTTCGACTGCGACGGCAATCGCCGGCGCACCAAGGCGTTTGGCCGTGTGCTGGCCCTTGCTGAGCAAGAGGCCTTCGCCGTTGGTGCCCTGCCCGAGGGTTTCGATGTGGTCATGGATCGAGCTTCCCGCCAGGCCTGCCGAATCGGCCGCCAGGAGCCGCTGCGCCGCCGGGTTGCACGACAACACGCGGCCGTCGGTCTGGCAGGCGATCAGGCCGTCGGCACAACCCTCGAACAGGACCCGCAGCATGTGCTCCGACTCGGCGCGTGTTTGCGCCACGTGCCGTTCGAGTGCCAAGCGCCGCCGGCGCGCACGCAGCTCCACAGTGAGCCATACCGCGCCCAATACTGCGCCCAATACTGCGATGAAAAGGAAGTCGATGCCGCGCATGTCAGTGCCACACGCCGGTACGCGCCACAGCCGCCACTGCGGGCCCCTCGGCGATTCGCGTCAGCTGCTGGCGCTCGAGCATCGAGCCGGCGTCCTGCGGCGACATCGGTCGCGCCAAAAGGTAGCCCTGGCCGCCGGCGCAACCCATCTCGCGCAGTTGTTCGAGTTGCGCCTCGGTCTCGATGCCCTCGGCCACCACCGACTTGCCCAAGGCACTGCCCAGCAGCACGATCGAGCGCACCACGGCAGCTTCGTTGGAGCCGACCTCCAGCGCGGCCACGAAGGAGCGGTCGATCTTCAAGGTATCGATGGGCAAGGTGGAGAGGTGGCTGAGCGACGAGTAGCCGGTACCAAAGTCATCGATGGCCAGCGTCACGCCCAGCCGGCGCAGCTCGCGCAGCATGGGCAGCGCGCCTTCCAGCCGCGTCATCAGGATGTTCTCTGTCAACTCCAGGCACAGGTGCTGCGGTTGCAGCCCGGCCTCGACGATGGCCCGTGTGACCCGCGCGACCAGCGCCGCGTGCGCGATGTCGTTCCCGGAGATGTTGACGTTCATCGTCAGCTGCGCCAGCTCAGGGTCAAGCTGCTGCCACTGCCGCAGCTGGTGACAGGCGCAATGCAGCACAAAGTCCGTCAGGCGCAGCATCAGACCGGCTTCTTCAGCGATGGGCAGGAACGCCCCGGGGCTGATGCTGCCGTCCTGCGGATGCGCCCATCGCACCAGGGCTTCAAAGCCGCTGATGTGGCCATTGTTCAGGTCCACCAGGGGCTGGTAGGCCACCGAGAGCTGGCCCTCGTCGATGGCGCGGCGCAACTCGCCTTCCAGGCGCAGCCGATTCGCCACTTCCGTGTGCAGGCTGGCGTCAAAGAGTTCGTAGCGCGCTTTGCCGCGGGCCTTGGCTTTGTACATCGCCGTGTCGGCGTCGCGCAGCACGTCCTCGGAGTTGGCGTAACCCAGCGCGCTGAACGTGATGCCGATGCTGGCGCTGGTCATGAGCTCGGTCTGGGCCACATGGAAGGGCAGGCGCATGGCGCTCAGGATGCGGTCCGCCAGCGTCACCGCGGAACGCTCGTGCTCCAGGTGCTGCGCCAGCACGGCGAACTCGTCGCCACCGAGCCTGGCCACGATGTCATGCGGCCGCAGGCTCTCTTTGATGCGCTTGGACACTTGCACCAGAAACTCGTCGCCCGCGCTGTGGCCCAGGCTGTCGTTGATGAGCTTGAAGCGGTCGAAGTCCAGGAACATCACCGCAAACGCGTCGGCCGGATTGGCATGGGCGCGCGCCACGGCCTCCGTCAGGTGCTCATGGAAGCGCCGTCGATTGGGCAACCCGGTCAGGCTGTCGTGAAAAGCGATGTGGTGCAGCCCGGCTTCGGCGTTGCGCCTGGCGGTGATGTCCTGCACCTGAAGAATCAGGCAGGGCGCGCTGGCGCCGGGTTCCGAGAAGAAGCTGCAATGGGTGGAGACCCACACCGGCTCGCCTTCGCGGTGGCGGCAGCGCATCTCCAGGGCGAAGACCTCGAAATCGTCGCGCCGCACGTTGTCCAGCTGCTCATCCAGGCGGCCACGGTCTTCGTCGAGCACATGGTCCTGGAAGCGCTGGTGCACCAAGGCGTCGTCGGGCTGCCCCAGCAACAAACGCAGCGCCGGATTGGCCTGCAGGATGTGGCCCTCGAAGGACAACAAAGCCATGCCGATGGAAGCGTGGGTGAAGGCGCTGTGAAAGCGCCGCTCGCTGGCTTCGAGCTCGCGCACGTGGCGCTGCGCCTGTTCGCGCTCGCGCTCGGCCGCTTCGGCCCCAGCGACGCGCGCGACTTCGCCGGCTTCTTGCTGGCGAAAGAAGTAGTGCAACGCGGCCAGCATCGTGGCCAGCAGGGGCACCATGGCCATCAACACGCCGATGCCCGACTGCAGGTAGGTCAGGTACAGCAACACCGCCACGGCCGCGCTACCGGCAAAGGCGATGCCGATCCAACCAAAGATGCCGAAGAGGTCGGACCACTGCAAACGCTCGTTGCGCTTAAGGCGCGGCACGGCGGTCACGAGCAAGGTGTTGGCCACGAAGTAGCCCAGCGCGAAGACCATCATGGTGACGATCAACAGCCCCGCCGAGCCGGCCACCTTCTCCAGCACTTGTTGCGCCACCGAGCCCACGCCGAACATCGCCAGCGCCGCCATCATCGGGCTGACGATGCGGCTGCTTAAACGCTTGGATGTGCGCCAGGAGCCGATCGCCGCCTCACCGGTGGCTGCCACCGTGGCGGCGGCCGGGCCGTGGATGAGCAGCAGCAGGAAGATGAAGATCTCGCCCGCCGCAAACGAATTCTTGGACTGGGGGATGCGCACCGGAAAGACACCGGCCAGCATGGCGATGACGGTGCCCACAGCGATCTGCAGCCAGACGCCTAACGCCAGCGTGGCGACATGGTGCAGGGCTGTGGCCAGCGTCAGTGCGCCCAGCAGCACCACCGTCCACCAGTAGACCGTGGCCTTGCGGTTGTAGTCGGGCAGCAAAGCAAGGTGCAGCCGCGCCAACCCACCAAGGGACGGTGCAGCCGTGGATACGCCGTCGGGGGCTTTCATCGATCGCTCTCCTGGGGCCTTGTCGCGTCGCAGACCTTGCACGCGGCGTTGGGGCGCCTCACACCTGATGTCGGCTGGATTCACCGACTTCTTGAGCGCCGCAGGGCAGCAAGCCGTGACACCGGCACCAAAAATGGACAGCGGCCCGGCGAGTTCATCGCCGGGCCGCTGTGGTGGGCAAGCTGTGCTTGGGGCTTACTCGGCGAGGACCAGGCCTTCGCTGAGCACCAGGCCTTCACTCAGCACCAGGCCTTCGCTGAGCACCAGGCCTTCGCTCAGCACCAGGCCTTCACTCAGCACCAGGCCTTCGCTGAGCACGATGCCTTCGCTCAAGACAATGCCCTCGCTGAGCACGATGCCTTCACTCAACACGAGGCCGCTGCCATTGACGAGCCAGCCCGAGAGCGTGGCCGTGGGCACGAACGCGCCGGTTTTACCGACCAGCGACGTGCTGCCCGCCAAGGACTTGGCGTTGACCACACCGCTGCTGAGCAGGGCCTGGTTCGGCGCCGCAACGTCGGTGAAGCTTTGTGGATAGGTGTTGGCCGGGATACCAGTGCCCGACCAGTACACCGCCTGACGCTTGCGCACGACATCGCCAGCCCAGGTGATGCGCGGGTCCCAGATCGGCTGGTACTTGGTGAACAGCGCGCTGTTGCTGACGACGTTGTTGCCGCCGACAAAGGCGATGCGCGACCAGTTGAACGCGACGCTGTTGATGGTCGAGCTCTGCGCCGGCATGACCTGGCCTGCGGCCAGCATGTTGGCGCCCACCGCCAAGGTGCCCGCAGCGATGGCGCTGCTGACGTCGGTGCGCAAGACCTTGGCCAGGGCCACAGCGCCCGTGACGTTGAGCATGCCCGCACCTTGCTGCACCAGGTTGTAGTTGGGCAGGGGCTGCGCGGTGTATTGCAAGATGGCCTTGATCAAGGGCGGCGTCAGCCCCGGGTTGGCTTGCAGCAACAACGCCACCGTACCGGCCACCACCGGCGCGGCGATCGAGGTGCCGCTCATCATCATCTGCGACTCGCCATAGACCTGGGTGATGCCCAGCGGGGCGACCAGGGCGCTGCCGTAGGTGGCGGCCAGGAAGTTCCAGGTCGGCGTCGAGCTCTTCGCTCTGCTGGCCAGGGCGCCGACGATCTTGTTGCCCGGCGCCACCAGGTCGGGCTTGAGCAGGTTGTCGACCACGCGCACACCGCTGGCATCGACCATGCTGCCGCGTGTCGGGCCGCGCGAGCTGAAGTTGGTGACGACATCGTCCCCGCGCGCCAGCGTGTCCTTGACGTTGACGGCGCCGACGGTGATCACCGTCGGGTCATGGCCAGGCGAGCCCACCGTGCCATAGACCTCCTGCCCCAGGAAGTTCTTGCCGAAGTTGCCGGCGGCCACCACCACCGTGATGCCGGCCGCCGCCGCGCTGCGCACGGCCACGCACAAGGGGTCGGTTTGCCAGCTCTCGGTGGAGGCTGCCGCCAGGCTCAGGTTGAGCACACGGATGTTCAAGGCCTTGGCGTTGTAGATGGCCCACTGGATGCCGTTCAGCGCGTCGCTAAGCGTGCCCGTGCCGGTGCCGTTGAGCACGCGCACGTCGTAGATGTCCGCATTGGGCGCGACGCCGGTGGTGTCCGGCGTACCCGAGGCAAAGTACTTGGAGCGCCCTCCCACCATCGATGCCACATGTGTGCCATGGCCGTAGGCGTCATGGGTCTCAACCGAGTTGGCGTCGATCGCCGCCTCGTAGCTGGCGAGCGCCGCGCTGCCAGGAACCAGCGAGCTCGTACCGGCGACGCCTTCGGTCCAGTTCGACACAGTGCTGTTGATGAGGTTGACGTTGCGCTTCACGCGCGTCACGCCGCTGTTGTTGAAGAAGCTCTCATGCGTCTTCATGACACCCGAGTCGAGCACGGCGATGCCGATGCCGCTGCCGTCGAGGCCGCTGTAGCTGGTCTTGGTGCTGCCGGTGCGCACGTTGCTGGCCAGGGCGCCGGTGATGGACTCCAGCGTGCTGGCGGTGCGCTGGGTCTCGCGGTTGGGCGAGACACTCACGACATCGGCGCGCTTGCTCAGGTTATTCAAGTGGTTCGCGTTGAGCTGCACCGTGATGGAGCGCAGGTCGGGGAAGACAGCATGCACCGAGCCGCCCATTTGCAGCACCTGGTTGCGAAGGGCGGTCATCTGCAGATCCGTGTCGTTGCTGACGACGATGGCCTGCACCGTGCGCCCGTTGCCGAGGTCACGCGACCATTTGGGGCGCTGTGCTTTGTTGGAGACGAACTCCTTGTAAAGGTCGTCGGCGACCTTCTTTTCCTTGGCGATGTTCAGTGCCTGCGCATGCGCAGGCTTGACCATCAGCACGCTGGCCACGGTGGTCACGGTGGCCAAAACCAGGAGGGTGAACGCCAGCGGCCTGAGCAGTCGGCGGCGTTCGATGAGAACGGTGAAACGGGTAGACGTTGTCATGGCGGGGGTTCCTGTAGGTGGAAAGGGAAAC
>JANMMH010000314.1:0-6103 GCA_031373055.1 Rubrivivax sp.
CGGGCAGAGTGCGATTGAAGTGGCCGGCTCGGTGACACGTCTGTTGGCACGTGTCTCGAACCGGCGCGACATCGTGCTGGTGGACCAGCGCGGCACCGGCCGCAGTGCGCCCTTGCGCTGCCCCAACCTGGCGCCGACGACACCGCTGCGCGAAAGCGCCGACAGCGCGCACCAAGAGCGGCGCCTGGCCGAATGCCGCGAGGCGCTTGGCAAGCTGCCCCACGGTGACCTGCGCCACTACACCACCACGGTGGCGATGGGCGACATCGACGCCGTGCGCGTTGCACTGGGCGCCGAGCGCATCAACCTCGTCGGTGCGTCGTATGGAACACGCGCGGCGTTGGAGTACATGCGCCAGTTTCCGGCGCAGATGCGCCGTGTGGTGATCGACGGCGTGGCACCACCCGACATGACCTTGCCCGCAGCTTTTTCTGCTGACAACCAGGCCGCGCTGGAAGCCACGCTAGCGGCCTGCGACGCCGACGCTGCGTGCAAGTTGCGCTACCCGCAACTGCGCGCGAACTGGGCGGCGATGCTGGCGGCGTTGCCGCGCGAAGTGGTGCTCAAGCATCCGGTGACAGGCGCGAGCGAGGCGGTTCGAATGACGCGCGACATGGTGCTGGGCATGGTGCGCGAGCCACTGTATGTGCCGGCGCTCGCGGCCGCCTTGCCGCTGGCCGTTGGCGAAGCGGCGCAGGGGCGGTTTGATGCCTTGATGGCGCTGGGCATGTCGTTGGCGACGGGCCGACACCCGCCGGCGGCGGGCATGCATATGTCGGTGGTCTGCGCCGAGGACTTGCCGCGTTTGCCGCTGCGCACCGAGGCACCCGGCGCCGACTTCGGCGACAGCTTTTCGTCGTTCT
The DNA here is from genome assembly GCA_031373055.1 of Rubrivivax sp. Lineage (GTDB taxonomy): Bacteria > Pseudomonadota > Gammaproteobacteria > Burkholderiales > Burkholderiaceae_C > Rubrivivax. The sequence goes on from JANMMH010000314.1 coordinate 864, forward strand.
ACCAACGTGCGTGCGCCGACTGGCCACGCGGTGCCGTGCCAGCGGCCTTCTACACGGTGCCGCTCACCACGGCGGCCACGCTGGTGCTTTCAGGCGGTGCCGACCCCGCCACCCCCACGCGCCATGGCGAGCGCGTGGCCAAGGCGCTGGGCGCCAAGGCGCGCCATGTCGTGGTGCCGCACGCGGGGCATGGCGTGATGGGCATCGGCTGCATGCGCGATGTGATGTTCCGCTTCATCGACGCGGTGTCGGATGAGGCCGCCTTGGCGGTGGATGCGGCGTGTGTGACGTCGATCCCGCGCCCGCCGGTGTTCCTGTTGCCGCAGGCCGGGGGCACACGATGATCGAGGTGCAGCAACTCGCCAAACGCTTCACGCAAGGGCGCGGCGCCAGGCAGCGTGTGGTGCACGCGGTGGCCGACGTAAGCTGGCGCGCCGCAGACGGGCGCATCACCGGGCTGCTCGGCGCCAACGGCGCGGGCAAGACGACGACGCTGCGCATGGTTGCGGCGCTCATCACGCCCGACGGTGGGCGCATCACCGTGGACGGCTTGGATGTCGCCACGCAGCCGCGCCTCACGCTGGCGCGCATGGGTGTACTGAGCGACGCACGCGGCCTTTATCCACGCCTGACGGCGCGCGAGAACATCGTCTACTACGGGCGTTTGCATGGCATGGCCAGCGCCGCCGCGCATCAGCGCGCCGATGCGTTGGCCGAGCTGTTGGCCATGCGCGAACTGCTTGAGCGCCGTGTCGACGGCTTCAGCCAGGGTGAGCGCATGAAGACGGCGCTGGCGCGCGCGCTCGTGCACGACCCCGCCAACATCGTGCTCGACGAGCCCACCAACGGCCTGGACGTGCTGGCCACACGCGCCTTGCGCGACACCCTGCGCCGCCTGCGCGACGAGCAAGGTAAGTGCATCGTGTTTTCCACCCACATCATGCAAGAGGTGGAGCACCTGTGTGACGAGGTGGTGGTCGTGGCCCAGGGCCGCGACGTGGCGCATGGCAGTGTGCCCGAGCTACTGGCGCAAACGGGTGAGACCGATTTCGAAGAAGCCTTCGTGGCGCTGGCCTACGGCAGGGCTGCGGCGGTGGCCTCAAGCGGAGTCAGCGCATGAAGAGTGCCTGGATCGTGTTCTGCAAAGAACTGCTCGACGCGCTGCGTGACCGGCGCACGCTGGCGGTGGTGCTGCTGAGCTCGGTGGCGGTCGGGCCACTGGTGCTGGTGCTGATCTCGACGCTGATATCGGACATTGAGAAGCGCAGCGAAGCCCGTGAGCTGCTGGTGCGTGGCATGGCCCACGCGCCGACACTGGTCAACTACCTGCAGCGCCAGACCTACACGCTGCGCGAGCCAGCCGCCGACTTTGAGCAAGCGCTGCAAGACAAGCGCCTGGGTGAGCCGGTAATCGTCATAGCGGCCGACTTTGAAGACCTGTTGGCGCGCGGTGAGGTGCCCATCGTGGAGCTCGTGGGCAGCAGCGGCAATACGCGCGCGCAGGGTTCGATGGCACGCGTGCTGCGTGTGTTGCGCAGCTTCAACCAGGAGCAGGCGACGCTGCGCTTGACGGTGCGCGGGGTGCCCGGCGCTTTGCTGGAGGCCGTGCAGGTTGAGGAGCGCGACCTCGCCAAGCCCGGCTCTCGCGCCGCGCAGCTGGCGTCGATGGTGCCCTTCTTCGTGCTCATGGCGATGCTCTACGGCGCACTCAACGCTGCGCTGGACAGCACCGCCGGAGAGCGTGAACGCGGCTCGCTCGAGCCGCTGCTCATGAGCCCGGGCTCGCAGCTTGCGCTGGTGGTGGGCAAGTGGGGCGCGGTGACTGCGGTGGGGCTGCTCATCGCCGTGCTCAGCTGCTTCAGCTTTCTGCCCGGCCAGTGGCTCTTGCGCAGCGAAACGCTGGCCGCCATGTTCCGCTTCGGCCCGCGCGAGGCGGTGGCGTTCATCGCGCTCCTGACGCCACTTGCCGGCGCGCTGGCCGCGCTGCTGATGGCCATCGCCATCCGCTGCAAGACCTTCAAGGAAGCGCAGGCCAACGCCACCGTGCTGGTGCTGGCGGTGTCCTTGCTGCCGCTGATGCTGGTCTTCAGCCAGGAAGGCGACAAGCCCTGGCATCTGCTCGTGCCTGCTTTGGCGCAGACCACGCTGATGAGTCGCGTGCTCAAAGGCGACACCAGCGGGGCGCTAGAACTGGCCGCCCCCGTGCTGGTGTGCGCGGCGTTGACCCTGGTGTGCCTGGCCTACGTGGCGCGCTCACTGCGCAAGGCAGCGGTGAAGGGCTAAGGCGAAGTGCCGCGAGTCGCGATCTATGCTGCCATGGCCATCATGGCCGAGCCTGATCGCCCCGTGGCGTCTGGCGACCGTGCGGCGGACGGCTTATGGGCACGCGCGGTTTCAAGTGCCTTGCGCACATGCCATTGCCAGGGCAGTGAGCTCACGAGCGTGTTCAGCAAGATGATCTTGTGGCCATCAAGAGGTGTCTGCTCGTCACCCGACGCGAACTCGACGTTGGACTGCAACGACATCGGGTCGGCCAACACGGCCACGCCCTTGCGCAGCTCAACCCACTCCCACCCCACAGCGGCGGTGCTGCCGTTTTCCTCAAAGGACCATGTCGTTTGCCCGCAGAACAAATCGGGGTCGTCGGTTCTGGGATAACACCGGGCCCAATTGGGGTTCATCATTGACGGCGCGCTGTCGCACAATTCGGTGCGGCACACGACAGCGGGCAGTGACTTGATCATCCAGCACGGCAGTTCCATGGAATTCACCCTATTTCAAGTTGCTACGGCCCCAGTTTGGCTCGCGTCAGGCGAGGTAACAACCTGCATACTTGCGCAGTAGCGGGCTCCCCATCGATGAAACCCCAGGATTACCTAGATATCAGCCATGCGCCAGACAAGCCGAGCTTTGAGCGCCGGCTGGTTGAGTTTGCGCACCAGCTCGACTTCGGCATCATCTCGGGCTCTTTGGTCATCGATGAGCCGGGCAAGCCGGCGCAGTTTGTACCTGTGGGCAACACGCCCAAGGCCTTCATCGAAGCCCACCGCAGCCTGGACAACAGCTTGCGTGACCCCGTACTAAAGCGTCTCAAGCGGCTCAGTATTCCCATCGCCTACGACCAGCGCATGTACGTCGACGACGGCGTGGCCGATCTGTGGGACAACCAGGCCAAGTTCGGATTTCGAACCGGTATTTCGATGGCGCTGCATCTACCCGACGGCAAACATTTCTTGCTCGGTGTCGATCGTGATGCGCCGCTGCCGAATGACGACGACGCCCTGGTGCGGCTGATGGCCGACTTGCAGCTCTTAGCGGTTCACGCGCAGGGTGCAGCGATCCGCCTTTTGAACCCCGAGCCCGTGCTGCAAGCAGATGTGCCGCATCTGACGCCCAGCGAGCGCGAAGTACTGAAGTGGACGATGGAAGGCAAGAGCGCTGGGGTCGTGGCGCAGATCCTCGGCATCTCCAAACACACCGTGAGCTTTCACCTTCGCAACGCGAGCGTGAAGCTCAATGTGTCGGGCAAACATCAAGCCGTCTTCAAGGCCGTCTCACTCGGTTTGATTTGACCGCCGGCCGGTCGCTGGGCTGCGGCGTGCCACGGCGGGCGGTGTCTAAATTGACTTCGCTGCCATAAGCATTGTGAGCTGTCAAGCTGCCACGGTATGCAGGTCAACAATCTGCCGAAAAGTGCTGAAATTCGGGCCATGGTCGGTAATCGATTACCTGCCCCTAACCCCAAGGAGATCAGCATGTGGAAATTCATCGCCGAAGCACTGGGCATTCCTTACGGCGGCGGCTGGGAATAAGGGCGACCTAGGTCATCAGCGCCGGCTGCGCCCAGGCGAGGTGGCCAACTCAAGCTGAGCAAGCCAGACCATGGCTTGCGTGCGCGAGTCGCCGCACATCTCGCGTGCGGGTGCCAATGCGCTGCACACGGCCGGGCGCTCTGCTTGTCCGAACAGCCGGCAGCGTTCGGCCTCATCCAATTGCATGCAGCGCACGCCAGCTGGTTTGCCCGCAGGCATACCCGGGATCGGTGAGCTGATCGATGGCGCCGTACAACAGGCGCCGCAATGTGGGCGGCACAGCATGTGCATATGCTAACGCCTAAGTTGTGCGTGTCGCTGTGCGACGCGCGAACAGTGCGTTTGCCGGGGGTGGCCTCGTAGAATTGCCGCCTCCATGATCCACCCCCAAGACTTCGACGTCATCGTCATCGGTGGCGGCCACGCTGGCGCTGAGGCCGCGCTGGCCAGCGCGCGCGTGGGCTGCCGCACGCTCTTGCTCACGCACAACATCGAAACGCTGGGGCAGATGAGTTGCAACCCGTCGATCGGCGGCATCGGCAAGGGCCATCTCGTCAAAGAGATCGACGCGCTGGGTGGCGCGATGGCCGCCGTGACCGACGAGGCCGGCATCCAGTTCCGCATTCTCAACAGCTCCAAAGGCCCGGCCGTGCGCGCCACGCGGGCGCAGGCCGACCGCGTGCTCTACCGCGCGGCCATGCGCCGGCGGCTGGAAAACCAGCCCAACTTGTGGCTCTTCCAGCAAGCGGTGGACGACCTGATGCTCGAAGGCGACCACGTGGTGGGCGCTGTCACGCAGCTGGGCTTGCGCTTCAAGGCGCGCGCGGTGGTGCTGACGGCGGGTACGTTTCTGGACGGCCGCATCCACGTCGGCTTGCAGAACTACAGCGCGGGGCGCGCGGGTGACCCACCGGCCATCAGCCTATCGGCCCGCTTGAAGGAGCTCAAGCTGCCTCAGGGCAGGCTGAAGACAGGCACGCCGCCGCGCCTGGACGGCCGCAGCATCGACTACGCCAAACTGCAGACGCAGCCGGGTGACATGGACCCGGTTCCGGTGTTCAGCTTCCTCGGGTACGCAGAGCAGCACCCGCGCCAGCTGCCATGCTGGATCACCCACACTAACGAGCGCACGCACGAGATCATTCGCAGCGGGTTCGATCGCAGCCCGATGTTCACCGGCTTGATCGACGGCATCGGGCCGCGCTACTGCCCGAGCATCGAAGACAAGGTGAATCGTTTCGCGGACAAGAACTCGCACCAGATTTTTCTGGAACCCGAGGGTCTGGACACACACGAGGTCTACCCCAATGGCATCTCGACGTCGCTGCCTTTTGACGTGCAGTTGGCCGCCGTGCGATCGATGGTTGGGCTCGAGTCGGCGTTCATCCTGCGGCCAGGCTATGCCATCGAGTACGACTACTTTGACCC
>JANMMH010000344.1:0-1576 GCA_031373055.1 Rubrivivax sp.
CACGCTTTTGAGAAAACCGAGCTTTCATGCGCCTTCGCGGTCTGCGACCTCGCAGACCCAATCGACGACAGCGCTAACCAGTTGATCTTTCAGGACTTTTAACCGGACAGTAGTGAAGCATTCCATAAACGTAGCCGGGCCACCCCCACGCCGACGCTGCGTGCGCCGCTTCCGGAGCACAACGTTGACCGTGGTCCGGCCAAGAAAGCGTCTCGCGCTTCGCGCACGCGCAGTCCTATGTCATCGATCGCAACTTGGTACGAGCCCCGCGATCACGGGCCATGGCGTCAGACTTTGTCCGTTGCCGTGGGGTCCTGCAAGGCCTGAAGTTCGGCCAAGGTATTGGCGTTTGCAAACGCCGCAGCGTCCGCGAAGTCGACCTCCACGCAGGCATGCAGCGCCGTCCACTTGTCGATCTTGCGCTGGCCTTCCTGCAGGTAGCTCACCAAGCTCTCCATCAGCGTGGCCTTCATCAGGCTGAAGACGGGCTGCACCTGACGCGCACCGTCTTTGGTCGTGGCGGCCATCGCGATGTCGGCTCCTGACGCGACCAAGGCCTGCGCCAAGCGCTGCACCAGGTCGGTGGGAAAGTTCGGACTGTCGCAGGGCACCGTCACCAGGTAGGGCGTCTCGCAGCGCTCCAGCCCAGCCAGCCAGCCGGCTAGCGGCCCGGCGTAGTCGGCTTGCGCGTCGGGCCAGACCGGCACGCCCATTGACTCATAGGCCGAGAGGTTGCGGTTGGCGTTGATCATCAGCTCGCCCACCTGTGGACCCAGGCGCAGGAGGGCGTGCAGCGCCAGCGGCACGCCACCGAAAGGCTGCAAGCCTTTGTCGACGCCGCCCATGCGGCTGCCCCGGCCACCGGCGAGGATGTGGCCGGTGATGTCGCTGGGGTTGATGGTGTCGCTCATGTTTCCAGCAGGTCAAAGCCTTGCGTTTCGACCTGCACAAAGGCGTCGGTCAAAGCCGCCACGGCGCGCCACAACACGGCGCGCGGGTGCGCGGCGACGGCTTCGCACAGCAGCGGCACCCAGCTTTGCACATGGGCGCGGAAAAAGCGGCGCTGCTGCTCAAGATTGGCCACTGCGGCGTCGTCACCGGCAATCAGGTATCTCATCACCTCGAAGACATAGGCGACATGGTCTTCGGTCTCCACTCGGTTGGCGTCGCGTGTCAGGCCCAGGGTGTTGAGGTCGGTGCGTAACGTGGCCAGTGGCTTCTCATTGAGAAAGCCGCTCAGGTAGAACGAGCCGTAGGCAAAGACTTCGGGTTTGCCCACGCCGTGAAAGAGCGCTTCGTGTTCTTCGGCTGCTGCTAACAGCGAACTTGCACGCACGGCAGCCACAAGCTCCTGCCACGGTGCTTCCAGGTGGCCGCCCTCTTGCGGTGCCTGCGTTACCGCGACTTTGAACTGCTCGAACATGGCGGCGTCGGGCGGCGCCAGCCACAGCTGCGCGAGCAGCCCGTAGAGCTCGGCGCGCTCGAGTTCTTCCTCGGGCGAACCCAGGCTGATGGCGAGGTTTTGGGTCACAAGGGGAGCGCTCATAGATCGGTGATGCGGACTTCGTCGGGGTCG
>JANMMH010000388.1:0-2213 GCA_031373055.1 Rubrivivax sp.
CTCAAGCCTCAGGCTGGGTCACACGTTCACGCAAACGGCGCAGCACGCTGGGTGCGACGAACTTCGAGACGTCACCCCCCAGGCTGGCGATCTCGCGCACGAAGGTGCCGCTGACGAACTGAAACTGGTCGCTGGGTGTCATGAAGACGGTTTCGACATCGGGCATGAGTTGGCGGTTCATGCCGGCCATCTGAAACTCGTACTCGAAGTCACTCACCGCGCGCAGGCCGCGCACGACAACCTTGCCGCCGATGCCGACCACAAAGTCGCGCAGCAGCCCGCGAAACGCGGTGACCTCGACGTTTTTGTAGGGTGCGGCGATCTCGGTCGCGATCTCGATGCGCTCGGCGATGGTGAACATGGTGCGCTTGTGGTGGCCGGCGGCCACCGCCAAGATCAGCCGGTCGTACAGGCGCGAGGCGCGCCGCATCAGGTCTTCATGCCCCAGCGTCATGGGATCAAACGTGCCTGGGTAGACGGCGGTGAGCGGGGTCGCGGTGGTCACGGTGCACTCCTCCTTCAATCGACGGCGGCAGTGTAGTCGCGCCGCCACAGCGCAAAGCGCACCAGGCCGGCGCGTGACTCGCGCCAAACTTGCCAGCCTTCAGGCAGCTCGACGATCTCCTTGCGTGACTCGATGTAGACGAAGCCACCGGGCACGACCAGGGGCAGCGCGGCGACCAGCGCAGGTGCGAGCAGCTCGCTTTCAAAGGGCGGATCGAGGAAGACCAGGTCGAAGCGGTCACGCGACGCGCGCCGCATCCACGCCAAGCCGTCGGTGCGCATGACACTGAGCATGCTGCCCTTGAGGCGCAGCTTTGACGCTTCGAGGCTGGCCGCCTGTTTGGCGTCCAGCTCCAGCAGCAGCACCTCAGCAGCACCCCGCGACGCCGCTTCAAAACCGAGCGCGCCGCTGCCAGCAAACGCGTCGAGACAACGCCAACCGCTCAAGTCTTGGCCCAGCCAGTTGAAGACCGTCTCGCGGATGCGGTCAGTGGTTGGGCGCACCCTGCCGAGCTTGGGCACGGGCAACTTGCTGCGCTTCCATTGGCCGCCAATAAGGCGGACCTCGCCCGGGGCGGTCATGGCCGCACAGGAATGCCGTCGCGCGCCATCAGTGCCTTGGCTTGTGCCACCGTGAATTCCCCGTAGTGAAAGATGCTGGCGGCAAGCACCGCGTCGGCGCCGCCGATACGTATGCCGTCGCACAAATGTTGCAGCGTGCCCACGCCGCCCGAGGCGATCACCGGCACGGGCACGGCGTCGCTAACGGCGCGTGTAAGTGCCAGGTTGAAACCGCTCTTGGTGCCGTCGCGGTCCATGCTGGTGAGCAGGATTTCGCCGGCACCTGTCTCGGCCATGCGCCGTGCCCACGTGACGGCGTCCAGGCCCGTGTTCTTGCGCCCGCCGTGGGTGTAGACGTCCCAGCCTGGGCCGCCCGCACGGCGTTTGGCGTCGATGGCCACCACGATGCACTGCGCGCCGTACTTGTCAGACGCGTCGCGGATGAGCTGCGGGTCGGCCACGGCCGCCGAGTTGAAGCTAACCTTGTCGGCGCCGGCGTTGAGCAAGCGGCGCACGTCGGCCACCGTGCGCACGCCGCCACCCACCGTCAAGGGGATGAAGACCTGCGAGGCGACGGCTTCGATGATGTGCAAGATGAGGTCGCGCTCATCGCTCGTGGCGGTGATGTCGAGAAATGTCAGCTCGTCGGCACCCTGCTCGTTGTAGCGCGCGGCGATTTCCACCGGGTCGCCGGCATCGCGCAACTCGACGAAATTGACGCCTTTGACGACGCGCCCACCGGTGACGTCCAGGCAGGGAATGATGCGTTTGGCCAGCATCGGCGGCAGTCACGTCGCGGCGTCGAGTTCATCGGCGCGGGCTTGCGCGGCAGCGAAGTCGAGCGCGCCGGAATAGATCGAGCGCCCGCAGATCACGCCTTCGATGCCGTCGCGCTGCACTTCGCACAGGCGTTCGATGTCGGGCATTCCGGCCAGCCCACCCGAGGCGAAAACCGGGATCGACAGCGCCTGCGCCAGCTTCACGGTGGCTTCGATATTGATTCCGCTGAGCATCCCGTCGCGCCCGATATCGGTGTAGATGACCGCATCGACCGCCTGATGCGCGATCGCGGGAATGCCGGTCTGGTCTTCCAGCGCCGAAGCGATTTCGAGCAGTTGCTTCTTCAAGGTGTCGAAACGCTTCGAGCC
>JANMMH010000399.1:0-2275 GCA_031373055.1 Rubrivivax sp.
CGCAAGGGCCGCACCATCGACAACGCCGAGGTCGAGATCTGGCAATGCGACGCACTGGCCAGCTACCGCCACCCGCGTGTGAACGACCCGCCCGAGCGCATGGACGAAGGCTTTCAAGGCTTCGGCGCCGCACGCAGCGCCAGCGACGGCAGCCTGAGCTTCAAGACCATCAAGCCGGTGGCCTACCCCGGGCGCACACCACACATCCACGTCAAGCTGCGCCACGCCACGTTTGGCGAACTCACGTCGCAGCTCTTCATCGCCGGTGACGCCGGCAACGCACGCGACTTTCTCTGGCGCTCACTCGACGCGGCTGGCCAGGTGGCGGCCGCGATGCGGCTGGAAGCGGCGCCTGCGGGCAGCGGCCTGCGCTGGGCGGTGCGGCATGCGCTGGTGGTGCCGGGCTGAGCATCGCTAGCTCGCGGCTACGGCCGATCAAGCATGAACTGCCCGAAGAAGGCCGCGAGCTCATCATGCGCGTCTAGCGGCAACACGTTGGCCACGTACTGGTCAGGACGCACGACGACCATCGCGCCGTGTTCGCGGTCGATGCCGCGCAGATCGAAGATATCGACGCCGCCGCGCAGGTCGGGGGAGTAGACCTTCTCGTAGTCGACGAGCCCGAAGCGGCCTTTGCGCGGTAGCAGCATCGCCGGCAGCTCGTGTACCTTGAGCTCGCGGTGGCCCTGCTGGAACACGGCGCGAAGGTCGATGACGCTGTCGATGTCGGCGCCCGCTGCGGTGAACCGACGCATGGGCGAACTCGGCGAATCGGCCAGGAAAGCTGCGAGCTCGCGCAGCCTCTTGCCACTCGCGTCGGCGAACGCATAGACGCGCCAGGCGCCGTCGGCACGCGCGGCATGGCCCAGCTGCACCGGCGTGGCGTCGGCCAGACGCATGACGCCGGCCGAGTGAAAGCGCATGCCGATGGTGTAGCCCGTGGCCAGGTGCTGGTGCTGCGCTTGTGCCGTCAACATCGTCGACGGCGCGTAGTGCGTGGCCACGCCTGCGGTGTAGCGGCCCGACTTCACGAAGTAGGCCTGCAGCTCAGCCGGGTCGACGCCGCCAAGTTCGGGGCGCGCCGGATCGAAGGGCTGCGAGGCCATGATCTTCGACCACTCTTTGTCGAAGTCGATGAGCCCCTGCGCAATCGCGTGGCGCTCGGCGTGATAGGTGCTCAGCAAGGCCGGCTTGGCGCGGCCATCGAGCACGGCAGCGAGTTTCCAGCCGAGGTTGAAGGCGTCTTGCATCGACACGTTCATGCCCTGGCCGGCCTTGGCGCTGTGCGTGTGGCAGGCGTCGCCTGCAATGAATACACGCGGCAGCTGCTGGCCGCGCTGGGCCGCAGGCACGTCGTCAAATCGGTCGGTGACGCGCTGGCCCACCTGGTAGACGGCAAACCAGACCACGCTTCTAACGTCCAAAGTGTACGGTCGCAGCACACGCTGCGCGATGGCGATGACCTGCTCTTGCGTCTTCTCGCGAAAGGCCTCGCGCTGGCTCGGGTCGATCTCGCCCAGGTCAACGTACAGCCGCACCATGTAGCCGCCCTCGCGCGGGATGAGCAGGATGTTGCCTTCGTCGGCCGACTGGATCGCGGCCTTCAGCCGGATGTCGGGGAAGTCGGTCACGGCCAGCATGTCGACCACACCCCAGGCGTGGTTGGCGAAGTCGCCGCGTGGTACGGCGCCAATGGCTTCACGCACGCGGCTGCGCGCGCCGTCGCAGCCCACCACGTACTTGGCGCGCACGCTGCGCTCTGAGCCCGTGGCGACATCGCGCAGCGTCACGATCACCGGGTGTTCGCCTTCAGATTCAATCGTCAGGGTGACGAACTCCAGGCCGTAGTTGGCCTCCAGTCGCGTCGGCGATTTGCGCATGGTGTCCAGCAGGTACTGCTGCAAGCGCGCCTGGTTGACGATGACGTGCGGCATCTCCGACAAGCCATCTTCGGTGTCCTCTATGCGCCCGGTGCGCACGATGCGCGAGCGGTCTTGCGGTGACGGGCGCCAGAACACCGTCTCGTTGACCCAGTAGGCCTCGGCCACAAGCTTTTGCGCCAGACCAAAAGCCTCGAACATTTCCACCGTGCGGCAGGCAATGCCGTCGGCCTGGCCCACCTGCAACGCGCCTTCGCGGCGCTCGACAAGGCGGGTGCGGATGCCGGGGAAGTTCGAGAGCTGCGCCGCCAGCAGCGTGCCTGCGGGGCCGCTGCCGACAATGAGCACGTCGACCGCTTCGGGCAGGCTTGGCTCTCGTGCTTCAGCGCCGGGTG
>JANMMH010000410.1:0-2890 GCA_031373055.1 Rubrivivax sp.
GCCGTGGGCGGCAGCAGCCGCGTCAGATCGCGCGTGCGGTAGCGGATGACCGGCAGCGCTTCCTTGCTGAGTGTGGTGAAGACGAGTTCGCCTTCGCTGCCGTCGGGCACCACCTCGCCCGTCTGCGGGTCGATGATCTCCGGGTAGAAGTGGTCTTCCCAGATCACCGGCCCGTCTTTGCTCTCGATGCACTCGCTGGCCACACCCGGGCCCATGACTTCGGACAAGCCGTAGATGTCCACAGCGTCGATGCCGGCACTTTGTTCGATGTCGCGGCGCATGGCTTCGGTCCACGGTTCGGCGCCGAAGATGCCCACGCTCACGGACATCGCACGCGCATCCTTGCCCTGGCGGCGAAACTCCTCAACGATCACCTGCATGTAGCTTGGCGTGACCATAATCACGTCGGGGCGAAAGTCTTCGATCAACTGCACCTGCTTCTCGGTCTGCCCGCCCGACATCGGCACCACCGTGCAGCCCAAGCGCTCGGCGCCGTAATGCGTGCCCAGGCCGCCGGTGAAGAGGCCGTAGCCGTAGGCGATGTGCACCAGGTCACCCGCTCGCGCGCCGGCCGCGCGCATGGAGCGCGCCACCAAGTTAGCCCAGCGGTCGATGTCGCCTTTTGTGTAGCCGACCACCGTGGGCTTGCCCGTGGTGCCTGACGAGGCATGGATGCGCACCACCTTTTCACGCGGCACGGCGAACATGCCGAAGGGGTAGTTGGCGCGTAGATCGGCTTTGACGGTGAAGGGGAATTTGGCGATGTCGGCAAGCGTGTGGCAGTCGCTCGGGTGCACGCCCTTCGCGTCGAACGCGCGGCGGTAGTGCGGCACGTTTTCATAGGCGTGCCTCAGCGTGGCGCGCATGCGCTCAAGTTGCAGCGCTTGCAGCTCGTCACGGCTGGCTTGTTCGATGGGCTCCAGGTCGCCCGGCGCGGGAAGCTTGACGGGCACGTTCAGCCTCCTCGCGTGCTGGGCAGGTGCGCCAGCAGCAGCTTGCCTTTGATCGTGTACGAGCGGCCACGGAATGCCGCCACCGGCTCGCCGCGCTGGTTGCTGACGTTGATGTCGTAGACGCCGGTGCGGCCGGATTTGCTAACTTCCGAAGCACGCGCCGTCAGCATGTCACCCAGCTTGCTGGCGGCGAGCAGGTTGACATCGAAGCCTGAGGCCACCGTCACTTCGTTGTAGCTGTTGCAGGCGAAGGCAAACGCGCTGTCGGCCAGCGTCGTGACCAGGCCGCCGTGGCAGATGTCGTGGCCGTTGAGCATGTCCTCGCGCACGGTCATTTGCAGCGTCGCGCTGCCGGGGGCGACGGCCAGGATCCGCATGCCGAGCGACTTGCTGGCGCGGTCGTTGGCCCACATGGCGTCGCGCGTGGCCTCGGCCACTGATTGGGCCGTCGTCATTCAGCGGTCCGTGAACTTCGGGGCGCGCTTGGCGAAGAAGGCCAACACGCCTTCGGGGAAGTCGTGGCCGCGGCCGAGTTCGCGTTGGGTGTTGGCCTCGGAGGTGAGGGCCTCGCTGAACTCCATCGTCGTCGCGGCGTCGAGCGTGCGCCGGGTCTCGGTCAGCGCTTTGGGCGACATCGCGGCGAGCTTGCTGGCCAGCGCCAATGCGGTGTCCATCAGCGCCGCGTCGTCCACGCATTGCCAGATCATGCCCAATCGCTCGGCCTCTTCAGCCGGCATCTTCTCGCCCGTCATGGCGTAGCCCATGGCCTTGGCGCGGCCGATGAGGCGCGGCAAGAGCCAGGTGCCGCCGCAGTCGGGCACGAGACCGATCTTGCTGAAGGCCTGGATGAAGCTGGCGCTGCGTGCGGCGATCACGATGTCGCAGCACAGCGCGAAGTTCACTCCCGCGCCGGCGGCCACGCCGTTCACCGCCGCCAGCACGGGAATGGGCATGCTGCGCACACGCGTGGCCAGTGGGCGGTAAAGCCGCTCGATGACGGCGCCCACATCGGGCGTGCTGCCATCACTGCCCATGCCATCGCTCAAGTCCTGGCCGGCGCAAAAACCGCGGCCGGCGCCGGTGATGACGACAGCGCGCACCTCGGCGTCGTTCGCCGCCGCGTCCAGTGCCGGCAGCAAGAGCGCGTGCATCGCCGAGGTGAAGCTATTGAGCGAGGCCGGGCGGTTCAAGGTGATGACGCGGACCGTGCCCACGCTGTGCGTCAGGATGGGCGGGCTCTCAGTGGTGGCCGACATGGCGACTCCTTGGTGCTAACGAGTTATGGCAGCGGCTTGGAAAAACGCTCTTCCAGGTAACCCAGCAGCGTGCGCACCGCCTGTGCTTCACCGCCTGCGGGCCGGCCTGGCCTGGCGCTGTTGTTGGCGGCCATGATGTCAAAGTGCAGCCAGTCAAGATCGGCGGGCACAAAGTCTTCCAGGAAGATCGCCGCGTTGATGGCGCCACCCTGCGGGCCCTGGCCGGTGTTGACGATGTCGGCGATGCTGCTTTCAATGCCGGCGTGATAGTCGCGCCACAGCGGCATGTGCCACAACGGGTCATGGATGCGCAGGCCGCGGTCGACGAGTGCACGCGCCGTGGCCATGTCACGGCAAAAGAGAGCAGGCAATTGCGCGCCCAGCGCCACACGCGCGGCACCGGTGAGCGTGGCCATATCGATCATCAGCTCCGGCTTGCCCTCGGCGCCGTAGGCCATGGCGTCGCACAAGATGACGCGGCCTTCGGCGTCGGTGTTGCCGATCTCGATGTGCAGGCCTTTGCGCGTTTTGATGACGTCGCCCGGTCGGTAGGCATTGCCGGCAATGGCGTTTTCCACCGCCGGGATCAGCACCTGCAAACGCACGGGTAGGTCCAGCGCCATGATGAGTTGGGCCAGTGCCAACACGTTGGCGGCACCACCCATGTCCTTCTTCATCTGG
>JANMMH010000522.1:0-2670 GCA_031373055.1 Rubrivivax sp.
CGACCGCAACCTCACACAGGCGGGCAAATACGGCCACTTCATCGGCGACGCGCATACGCTCACCCTGGGCTGGGACCTGGAATTCCGCCAACGCGACGAGACCCGCACCATCACCGAAAACGGCCGCCCGCAGCTGCCCGAATTCGAAGGCCAGCCCTTCGCCGCGCGCATCGCGCGCCAGGCTTTGTTTGTGCAAGATGAATGGGAGCTCTCGCCACAGTGGTCCACCTATCTGGGCCTGCGCAGCGAGCGCATCAGCACGCAAAGCCGCGGCCTGGCTGACCCCGAGCGCAACAGCAGCCAGGTGACCACGCCGCTGTGGCACCTGAACTACAAGCTCGACCCCAAAGGCCGCGACATGATTCGCGCGAGCCTGACGCGAAGCTACAAGGCGCCGGACCTGAATGCGCTGGTGGCACGCCCGTCGTTGAGCAATCTGTTCGTCGACACCACCAAGCCCAACACCGAAGCCTCGACCGACAGGCGTGGCAACGCCGACCTCAAGCCCGAGCTGGCCACGGGCTTGGACATTGCCTTTGAGCGCTACTTGGCGGGCGGCGCCATGTTCAGCATCGGTGGCTTTCACCGCAGCGTGAGCAACCTCATCCGCAACGTCACCAGCCTGCAAACGGTGAGCTATGCCAGCGTGCCGCGTTATGTCTCAGGCCCGGTGAATTTTTCCAAGGCCAAGACCATGGGCCTGGAGTTCGAAGTCAAGGGCCGCGCCGGCGAGTTGCTGCCGGCGGTGTTCGACGCCAAGACGGCGCTGAACCTGCGTGCGTCGCTGAACTATTACCGCTCGCAGGTGGCGGCCCTGGAAGGCCCTAACAACCGACTTGACGGGCAGCAGCCTTGGTCGGGCAACCTGGGATTCGACTACCGGCTGGCCAGCATGCCGCTGAGCATGGGTGGCAGCCTGGCCTACACGCCGGGCTACACCACGCGCCAAACGAGCGTGCAGTCGCTGGAACAGTCACGCGCGCGCGCGCTCGACGCCTTTGCGCTATGGACCTTCAGCCGCACGATGCAGCTGCGTGTCTCGGCCGGCAACATCGCGCCGCTGGACACCGCGTCGCGCAGCTTCTTCACCAGCGGCGACACGACGCGCACGCTGCGCGAGGGGCGCACTTTTTTTGGGGCGAATCTGGAGCTGAAGCTCTGACGGTCCGGCGCACAGCGCCGACTGCGGGCCGGCGCACCGTGTTGTGCCTCACTCCATCTTGATGTTCGCGTCCTTTACCAGCTTGCCCCAGCGCGCACCTTCGTCGGCCAGGAAGCGCGTGAACTCTGCGGGTGTGCCGCCTTCGGGGAAAGCATAAGCGCGCTTCAAGCGCTCGATGACTTCGGGTGACTTCAACGCGGTGTTGATCTCTTGGTTGAAGCGGTTCACCACGGCGGCGGGTGTACCGGCAGGTGCCACGATGCCGAACCAGCCGGAGCCGCCGAGCACGTCGCCGAAACCCGCTTCCGTGAGCGTGGGCACGTTCGGAACATCCTCCAGACGTTTGTTAGACGTGACGGCGATGGCCTTGAGCTTGCCAGCCTTCACGTGCTGCACCAGCAGCGCCGGCGCGCCGAAGAAGAGCTGGATCTGGCCGCCGATGACGTCGGTGATGGCGGGTGGCTGGCCTTTGTAGGGCACCGAGACGATGTTCAGGCTGCGGCTGAACTTCAAGAACTCCACCGGCAGGTGATTGGTCGAGCCCACACCCGAGTGCGCGTAGTTCAGCTTGCCGGGTTGCTTGCGCGCGAGCTCGACGAGCTCGGCCATCGTAGAGGCCGGCAGATCGGGCGGCACCACGGCGATGTTGGGCGCGGTGGCGAACATGCCCACAGCGACGAAATCGCGGCGCAGGTCGGGCTTGAAGTTGGGGTTGATCAAGGGGCCGACCGAGCCCGTGATGCTGGCCACCAAGAACGTGTAGCCGTCGGGCGGCGAGGTGGCCACGAAGTCGGTGCCGAGCTGCGCGCCCGCGCCGGGCTTGGCGTCGATGACGATCGCCGTACCCCAGTTTGCCGCCACCTTGTCCATCACCGCGCGCGCCACGATGTCGACGATGCCGCCGGCGGGGAAGGGCACGACCACGCGCACTGGTTTGCTCGGGTAGGTCTGCGCCCAGATGTTCGCGCTGGCGAGCATGGAGGCGGCGGCAAACAGGGTCGCGATCGGCTTCGAAGAACGGTTCGGCTTCATGTCTTCTCCAGGGGATGGGCGAAGGATCAGTGCGCGAAGGATCAAGACTTGCGCGGTGTATCCGGCGGCACGGTGGGCACAAAAGGAAAGCGTGCCTTGGCTTTGGTGGCCGTGGTGCTGGTGCTGCCCACGCTGCGCACGTATTGCTTGGCGCCGTCTTTGCGTACTTGATAGTCCCAGGGTGTGTGCACGCCCTTGGTCAGTGTCTCGTGCAGGAAGAGGCGGCGGCGCTGGCTGGCCAGCACGTGCGCTTTGACCTGCGCGGGCTTGAAGCGCTGCTCGATCTGCTCGACGAAGCCCCGCGCCATCGCTGCGAAGGCCGGCTCGGTGCACAGGTTGCGCAGCTCCGAAGGGTCTTGCTGGAGGTCAAACAGCATGCCCGGGTCGTCCTCGCAGTAGACGTACTTGAGGTGGCCCTGGCGCAGGATGAACGCGGGCGCGTGCACGCCTTCGCTGGTGAATTCGATCAGCGCTTC
>JANMMH010000523.1:0-2271 GCA_031373055.1 Rubrivivax sp.
CGCCGGTTGTTTGGCAGATGGTGGCGGCGCCAATCGCCAGCACGCCAAGACCGCTTCGCGACCCTCGCGCCCTTGATGTCGGTGCTGCTATTTCTGGCGGCCATCAAAACGGCCTATTGGTACCTGCGCAACGAAGAAATCGAGCGCGAAACTGAGTCCGTCAAGCGCGACACCGAGATCACCCAGCAGCAGCTCGGCCTGCGCCTGCTTGAGAACCAAGAAGCCGCCATCCGCCTGGCACGTGAGCTGCTCTCGCGCGACGTCAAGCGCGACGAATTCATCGCGCTGGCCACCACCTTCAACCGCGCGCGGCCCGAAGTCAACCAAGTGAGCTGGATCAACCAGCGCCGGCCTCAGCGCCAAGGCCTGGGATTCACCTGGACGCATTCGGAATACGCCAGCGTGGCGCCCTTGCCCGCAGCCGAAGCCTCGCAGGCGCCGTCCACGCCGCAACACATCGCCTTTCGTGCGGTGCGTGAAGCGCGCGTGCCGATTTACTCCAAAGCCTTTCGCGACGCCAACGGCAACGCCGTGTTCCAGTTGCACCTGCCGCTGCTGGACCGCAGCGGCTTCGCCGGTGCGCTGGTGGTGGAGTACGGTGTCGACTCGTTGGTGCGTTTTTACGTGCCGTCTGACGTTTCACGCCGCCACATGGTGGCCGTGGTCGACCCTGCGGGCCAGGTGCTCTCCAGTACCGTGACCCCACTGCCCGGCCAGGCCGCACGCCGTGCGCCCATCGTCAGCGACGCACCACTCACCCCGGCGCTCAACGGCCTCTTGCTGCGCGCGCACGGCTACCGCACCAGCATCGGCCTCATCAGCAACACGCTGTTCTGGATGGTGGTGGCACTTTCTGTGCTGACGGTTTGGATGTTATTGGGCACCTGGCGTCACATGCGCCGGCGTGGGCAGATCCAAGCGGCGCTGGTGCAGGAGACCAACTTCCGTCGCGCGATGGAGAACTCCATGCCCACGGGTATGCGTGCGATGGATCTCGAAGGCCGCATCACGTATGTCAACGCCGCCTTTTGCCAGATGACGGGCTTCACCGATGTTGAGCTCGTCGGCCGCGCGCCGCCCTTCCCCTACTGGCCGCCCGACCGCGTCGAGGAAAACTCGCGCCTGTTGCAGCAAGAGTTGGTGGGGCGCAGCCCCTCAGGCGGCATCGAGGTCAAGGTCATGCGCAAGGACGGCTCGCTGTTTGATGCGCGCATGTACGTCTCGCCCTTGATCGACCCGAAGGCGCAGCAAACGGGCTGGATGACCAGCATGACCAACATCACCGAGGCCAAGCGCATTCGCGACCAGCTCTCGGCCTCGCACGAACGCTTCACCACCGTGCTCGAAGGGCTGGATGCTGCGGTCTCGGTGCTTTCGGTGCACCAAGGCGAGCTGCTCTTCGCCAACCGCTCGTACCGCCTATGGTTTGGTGGTGACGCCAAAGGCCACAGCCTGATGGCCGACGGCACGGTGTCGGCCAACTTTGTGCCCGAGGCCGACGAGGACGTCGACAATCTGTCGGGCCTGCCCACGCAAGAGTTGACCGAAGGCGGCACGAGCCCGCGCGAGGTCTTCGTCGAGACGCTGCAAAAGTGGTTTGACGTGCGCTCGCGCTACCTGCAGTGGACCGACGGGCGACTGGCGCAAATGCTCATCGCCACCGACATCACGGCGCGCCTGCGCGCCGAAGAGCAGTCGGCCGCGCAGGCCGAAAAAGCGCAGGTCGCCAGCCGCTTGGTGACGATGGGCGAGATGGCTTCTTCCGTGGCGCATGAACTCAACCAGCCGCTCACGGCCATCACCAACTACTGCAACGGCATGGTCTCGCGCGTGAAGGCCGAGTCGATCGAAAAGGACGATCTTGTAGCCGCGCTGCAGAAGACCGCGCGTCAGGCCGAACGCGCTGGGCAGATCATTCACCGCATCCGCGCCTTCGTGAAACGCAGCGAGCCGCAGCGCCAGCCGGCGCAGGCCAAGCAGATTGTCGAAGACGCGGTGGAGCTTGCGGGCATCGAGCTGCGCCGGCGCAACGTCAACATCCACTCCTACGTGGCGCAGCGACTGCCCACCGTGCTGGCCGACCCCATCCTCATCGAGCAGGTGCTGCTCAACCTTTTGAAAAATGCGGCGGAGGCGATCGACAGCGCGCAGCTGCCGCCGTCGCGCCGCCACATCGAGCTGCGTGTGGTGCCGCGCCACACGCCCGAGGAAGGCGGCGTCATCGAGTTCAGCGTCACCGACATGGGCCCGGGCCTGAAAGAGGAAGTCATC
>JANMMH010000487.1:0-1523 GCA_031373055.1 Rubrivivax sp.
ATCAAGCCAAAGGGCCGCAGGCAATTCAGGCTGCGCTCGAAGGTGTCTTTGCCGATCGAGTCGTAGACCACTTTGACACCAAGGCCTGCGGTGATGTCTTTGACGCGCTCGACGAAATCTTCGCTGGTGTAGTCGATGACAAACGCGGCGCCATGCTCACGCGCCAGCGCGCATTTCACGGCACCCCCGGCCGTGCCGATGAGCTGCAAGCCCAGCGCCTTGGCCCATTGGCAAGCGATCAAACCCACACCACCCGCGGCGGCGTGGAAGAGCACAAAGTCGCCGGCTTGCAGGCCTTGCACGGGCAGTGTTTTCTTCAGCAGGTACTGCGCCGTCAGGCCTTTGAGCATCATGCCGGCGGCCGTGTCGAAGGCGATGCCATCGGGCAGGCGCACCACCGTCTTGGCCGGCATCACGCGGCATTCGCTGTAGCTGCCCGGCGGGTTGCTGGCGTAGGCCGCGCGGTCACCGGCCTTCAGGTGCGTGACGCCCGCGCCCACGGCTTCCACGATGCCGGCACCTTCCATGCCCAAGGTCAGCGGCAGCGGGTTCGGGTACAGGCCGGTGCGCTGATACACGTCGATGAAGTTCAGGCCGCTGGCCTGGTGGCGGATGCGAATCTCACCGGGGCCCGGGTCGCCCACGGGCAGGTCGACAAGCTGCATGGCTTCGGGGCCGCCGTAGGCGGTGATCTGGATGGCGCGGGGCATGGTGCACTCCTAGTAGATGGGTCCGCGCGAGGTTAAGCGAAAGTGCGTGGCGTTGGCGCCGCAGGGGTCATGGCACCATCGCCGGGACACGAACGGGCTCCCTCCTCTCCCCAGGGATAGGGAGCAGTACGCACCTACCCCATGACCACCCTGACCCCACGACTCATTGCCCTGCTAACCATGGCCCCGCTGCTGTGGGCCGGCAACGCCGTCGTCGGCCGTTTGATGGTGGGCCAGGTGCCGCCGCTCACGCTGAACTTTCTGCGTTGGTCGCTCACCGCCGTGCTTTTGCTGCCGCTGGCGTGGCGCGTACTTTTGCAGTGGCGCGAGGTGCGTTTGCGCTGGCGCTATCTACTGCTGATCAGCGTGCTCGGTGTCGGCCTCTTCAATTCGCTGCAGTACACCGCGCTGGTGACCTCGACACCGCTGAACATCACGCTGGTGGCGTCGAGCATGCCGGTATGGATGCTCGCCGTGGGCGTGCTCTTCTTCGGCGAAAAGCCCCGTGCGCGCCAGTTGCTGGGCGCCGCGCTTGGGCTCATCGGCGTGGTGCTGGTGATCGGCCGAGGCTCGCTGCAGGTGCTGATGGCCGTGCAGTTTGTGCCGGGTGATCTGCTGATCCTGGTGGCCGCCATCGGCTGGGCGTTTTACAGCTGGCTGCTGGCGCGGCCACCGGCGCACATGCAAGGCGCGCAGCGCCCCGCCTGGGACTGGGCGGCGATGGTCTGGATCCAGGCGATGTTTGGCCTGCTGGCCGCCGGCAGCTTCGCCACCGTGGAACAGGTCATGGGCGCTCATCCCATCCAGTGGAGC
>JANMMH010000515.1:0-5575 GCA_031373055.1 Rubrivivax sp.
CGGTCGCATTCCCGCCCGGACGCGCGAGGCTGGCGACGAGGCCGTTGCCCACCGGGTCGGTCAAGGTTGTGAACACGATCGGTATCGTGCTGGTGGCCTGCTTCGCAGCCAAAGCCGCCACCGTCGGTGGCGCGTAGATCAACTCCGGCTTGCGCGCCACCAACTCGGCCGCCAGCTTGGTCAGGTTCTGCTGCTGGTCGTCGGCATAGACGCGGTCATACACAACGTTCTGCCCTTCGATCCAGCCCAGTTCGCGCATCTGGTCGAAGAAGGGTTTGAGGATGACCTGCTCCTTCGCATGCGTGCTGGGCGCCAGCACGCCGACGCGGCGCAAGCCGGCCGCCGCGCCCTGCGCCCACAGGGGTGGCACGCAAGCGGTCATGGCGGCGCTGATGGCAATCCGTAGAGCGTGGCGTCTGTTCATTGAACTACCTCGTCGGCATGCCGCGGCCACGACCCCTTCCATTTGACATGATTTAGAAGTTATATCCACAATAAGCCATGTGGCGGATCGAAGAGCATCGGCGCGTCGACAAACAGTTGTCTGCGGCAGTGCCGCAAGCGGTTCTCAAGCGATATGAAAAATGGAAGGACATCGCCACGCTCTCGGGCCCACAAGGCTTGCGTGCGATCAAGGGCTTCCATGATGAAGCGTTGTTGGACGCATGGAAAGGCCACCGCTCTTGCCGGCTCGGTTTGCAGTGGCGTGTGATCTATGCGGTTGCCGCCGGTTTGTTGCTGATTCAGGTTGTCGAAGTCACTCCCCACGTCTACAGTAAGCGCTGAGGCCTGAAAGAGTTACGTGCAGCCAAAAAGCGCGTCGAAGTCAGCGTGGGCGAGTCGGTGCGCATCCTGCGTGAGCTGCAGGATCTGACGCAAAACCAGCTTTGCGAACTGACGGGGATTGCGCAGGCCACGCTTTCTGCCATCGAGAATGACCGTGTCAACCTGGGTGTCGAGCGCGCAAAGGTGTTGGCCCGTGCGCTCAAGTGCCATCCTGCGGTGCTGGTGTTCCCGAGCTGGGAGATCGCGCTGGAGTCCGCAGCCTGAGTTCGTCACTCGACCACCTCGTCGGCGCGCAGCAGGATGGACTGCGGGATGGTGATGCCCAGGGCCTTGGCGGTTTTGAGGTTGATGACCAGCTCGAACTTGGTGGGCTGTTCGACCGGGATGTCGCCCGGCTTGGCGCCTTTGAGGATCCTGTCGACCATCTGGGCCGAACGGCGCAGCTGGTCGGCCAGCGACGAGCTGTAGTTGAACAAGGCACCGGCTTCGATCCAGGACCGGCTAGCTCCGATGACGGGCAGGCGTCGTCGATTCGCCAGTTCGATCAGTTGGGGACGCAGATTGGACACGAGGACACTGACGCCAACAATGGCATCGACGCCCTGCGCGGACAGCCTGGCCACAGCGGTATCCAACTCGCTTGGCTGCGACACGTCGGCCCAGACGATCGTCAGGCCGAGCGCTGTGGCCGCCTGGTCGACGGCACGAAGGCCGACGCTCGTGAACGGCTCGTACGGGTCCACCAGGATCCCGACGCGCCTGGCTCGGGGCAAGATTTCGCGCAGCAAATCGAGCCGCTTGGGCGTGAGCGCCTCGAAGCTGTTGACGACACCAGTCACGTTGCCGCCCGGTCTGGCAAGGCTGGCCACGAGGCCGTTGCCCACCGGGTTGCCGACTGCGGCAAAGACGATCGGTATCGCGCCCGTGGCCTGCTTGGCTGCCACAGCCGCCACTTGCGGCGGCGCATAGATCAGTTCCGGCTTGCGCGCCACCAGCGCGGCCGCAAGCCGCGGCAGATCTTGATGCTGATCGTCGGCATAGACGCGGTCATAGACAACGGTCTGCCCTTCGATCCAGCCGAGCTCGCGCATATGGTCGAAGAAGGGCTTGACGATGACCTACTCCTTCGCCCGCGTGCTCGGCGCCAGCACGCCGACGCGGCGCCGGCCCGCCGCGGTGCCCTGTGCCCACAGCGGCTGCGCGCAATCGGCCAAGGCAGCGCTGATCGCGAATCGCAATGCATGTCGCCTGTTCATTGAATCACCTCATCCGCACGCAGCAACAGCGACTGCGGGATCGTCAAGCCGAGCGCCTTGGCGGTCTTCAGGTTGATCACGAACTCGAACCGGGTCGGTTGTTCGACCGGCAGGTCGGCGGGCTTCGCTCCTTTGAGAATCTTGTCCACGTAGGTGGCGCCGCGCCGGGCCAGGTCGGAAAAGCCCGCGCTGTACGTCATCAGGCCGCCCGCTTCCACGAAGCCACGGTTCCAGTAGATGCCCGCAAAGCGGTGCTTCAGTGCGAGCTGGACCAGCGCATGCTGGTGCTGGCCGGTGAAGGCGTCGAGCGGTGCGATGATCCCGCTCGCGCCCGCTTGCTTCGCCTGCACAAATGCCGCCTCCAAATCGCCGGGCCCGTTCACGGGGGGGTACGTCAGGCCGAGGCCGAGTCGCTGCGCCGCGCCCTCCAGTTCGGCGCGAACTTCGGGCACGGGGTTGGGCGGGCCGGCGATGACCACCAGCCGCGTCGCCTTCGGCAGGGCTTCGCGCAGCAGCTCGACATACTTCTGGCTCAAACCGGGGACCATGCTGGTCAGCCCGGTCACGTTGCCGCCGGGGCGAGCCAGGCTCGTAACGAAGCCCAGCGCCACCGGGTCCGGCACCAGCAGCATGACGATAGGGATCGTGGAAGTGAGCTCACGGGCCCAGCGTGTTTCGCGAATCCCCGTCACGACCATGACATCGACGTTGTCGCGCACCAGGCCGGCCATCAGATCTCGCGTGCGCTCGGCATCGCCGTTGCCGAAAGCCTGACGGATGTCCAGGTTACGGCCCTCGACATACATGAGTTCCTGCAGCGCCTTGCGCAACGGTTGCCAATTGACGGAGTTCGACGGATCGGTGCCTATCGACGCGAGGCCGACGCGATGCACGCGGCCCTGCGCACGCACGCGCAGCGGCGCGCACAGCAGGCCGCAAGCCGCTGTGCCAAGCAGGGTGCGGCGGTCCATCACTCGATCACCTCATCCGCTCGCAGCAGCAGCGCTTGCGGGATCGTTAGGCCCAGCGCCTTGGCGGTCTTCAGGTCGACGACCAACTTGAATTTCGTCGGTTGCTCCACCGCCATGTCGGCCGGCTTGGCGCCGCGAAGGATCTTGTCGACGAAGGTGGCCGCGCGGTGCCAGATCACGCTGAGGTCGGCGCCGTAGCTGAGCACCCCGGGGCTGGCGGGCAGCCGGCTGATGAAAGCCAGTTCGGCAATTCGCCTTGCGTGCCGAAAGGCAAGCCCACCTGCGGCTAGCAGGGCGCCGGCCTTGGCCGCTGCGGCGGCCTTGATGGCCGCCTCGATCTCGGCGGCGTCGTGGACCTCGAATGGCAGCAGCTTCCAGCCGCGCTGCCGCGCCGCCGCCTGCAAGGCCCGCCAGCTCAAGAGCGCGGCAGGATCCCAGAGCACGGCCACGGGCGCCGCACCAGGCACCATCTCCTTGAGCAGCTCGAGCTTTTTGACGGTTGCCTCCACCGATTGATTGCTCAGCCCGGTGAAATTGGTGCCCGGCCGCGCCAGGGTCTTGATAACGCCCAAGCCGACCGGGTCCTCGGCACCCGCCATCACGATGGGCAGCGTCGAGGTGGCCTGCTGGCACGCGGCCAATGCCGGGCCGGCGGCGACGATGACATCGACCCGCAGCCGGACCAGTTCCGCCACCAGACCCGGGAAGCGCTCGACCTGGCCCTCGGCGCTGCGCGGCTCGGTGACGAAGGTCTCGCCGTAGACGTAGCCGAGTTCGCGCAGCCCGGTCAACAGCGCGGCATTGGGCGGATTCGTGGGCGTGGGCCCTGCCATCTCGGCGGTGTTGGCGCCGACGCCGAGCATGCCGATGCGGTAGGCCCTGCGCACAGGCTGCGCGTGGCTCGCCAGCGGTGCGACCCACAGCCCGCCAGCGCTGATGAGTGCGCGTCGTTTCACGACCGAATCACCTCGTCGGCACGCAGCATCAGGGCTTGCGGCAGCTTCAGGCCGATGGCGCTGGCAGCGCTCATGTTGAGCGTTAGCGCCAGGCGCGTGGGCTGCTCTACCGGCAGCTCGGCGGGCTTGGCGCCGCGCAGGATCTTGTCGGCGTAGCGTGCCAGCTGGCGGTAGGTGTCGCCCAGGTTGGGCCCGTAGCTCATGAGGTTGCCAGCGAGCGCAAATTCAGACCAGCCCGAGATCGCCGGCAGGCGCAGGCGTGTGCTGAACTCGGCGATGCGTTTGGCCAGCTGGTTGACCAGTGTGTCGGGGAAGGCGACGAGCGCGTCGGGCTTGTAGGCGCTGAGGGCTGCGAGCGCGGCGTCGAGCTCGTCCGCACTGTTGATGGGAAAGTAGTTCAGATCCAAGCCCAGGGCCGAGGCCACCGCGCGCGACGCGGCGAGCTCCGTCGTCACGCCAGGGTGGCGCCCGTTGGCCAGGATGGCCACGCGCTTGATGCCCGGCTTGGCGCCCTTGATGATCTCCATGCGTTTGCCCGAGAGCTCAACACCCAGCGCGGTGACGCCCGTGGCCAGCCCACCCGGGCGCGCCAGGCTGGCCACCAGGCCGGCCTCGATGGGGTCGCCGTTGATCATGAAGAGCAAGGGCGTGCTGCCGGTGTGGGCGCGCGCGGCGAAAATCATCGCGCCCTGCGCCAAGACGACATCAACACCTGCACGCACCAGCTCAGCGGCCAGCGCTGGGGCTTGTTCGCGCTCTCCGATGCGCACTTCCAGCACAAGGTTGTCGCCTTCTTTCCAGCCCAGATCGGCCAGGCCGGCGCGGAAGGCTTGCATCGGGACGGACGGCGTGGGCGTGGTGTCGGCGCGCCAGCCGAGCCAGCCCACGCGCTTCATCGTTGGTTGTGCCCAAGACGCGGCAGGTGCCGCCAGCGTCCACCCAACGCATTGCATCAAGCTTCGTCGTTGCATCAAGCGCTCCCGGTCGGCGCGCGCGTGGCGCGAGCCTTGGATCTCATTGAATCACATCGTCGATCTCGTGCTTGGCACTGACATTGGCGTCGGCATGCAGCCCGTGCAAGGGCAGCTCAGGTGATGACCGTGTCGGCCCGCAGCAGCAGCGCCGGCGGCAGCGCCAAGCCCAGCGCCTTGGCCACATTCATGTTGATCACCAGCTCGAAGCTCGTGGGCTGCTCGACCGGCAAGTCGCCCGCATTCGCGCCTTTGAGAATGCGGTCGGCGTAACTCGCCATGCGATGCCACAGCTGCAGAAAGTTGGGGCCGTAGCTCATCAGGTTGCCGTCTTCAGCGAATTCGGCAAAGCCCGAAATGGCCGGGATGCGGCTGCGCTGGGCGAACTCGGCAATCGTGCGGCCGTGGCGGTTGATCGACGCGTCGGGGAAGGCCGAAATGGCCTCGGCGCGTTCGCGCTGCATGGCCTGGAAGGCAGCGTCCAGGTCTGCGGGTGAGCGCACCGGCAGGTATTGCAGCGTGAGTCCCAGGCGCTGTGCGGCAGCCTGGCTTTCGCGCAGCTCCAGCGGCTCGCCAGCATGCGACGGGTTGGCCAGCAAGGCGACGCGGCGCAGCGTCGGTACCGCCTGCTTGAG
>JANMMH010000535.1:0-4093 GCA_031373055.1 Rubrivivax sp.
AGGCTGTGCAGGGACGGGCGCGCACCTTCGATGACGAAGTGAGCGGCGCGCCGGTAGAGCGGGTCACGCTCGCGAAAGAGTTCGCGAAGGCGGCTCAGCGGGTCGTCAACTTGAAGCAATGGGCGATGGGTGTCGTGGCGCAGCCGCCTGTAGACCTCTTCCGGGGTCGAGCGCAGGTAAACGACGTGGGTGCGCGAGTGCAGCGCGTCGCGATTGGACGGGCGCAGCACCGCGCCGCCGCCGGTGGCCAGCACAATGCCGGCACGGCCGCTGAGCTCTTCGATAACGTCTTGTTCGAGGTCGCGAAAGGGCTCTTCGCCGTGTTGCGAGAACCATTCGCGGATGGACATGCCGACGCGCGCTTCGATCACGTTGTCGCTGTCGACAAAGTCCATACCCAGCCGGCGCGCCAGCTGTCGCCCGACCGTGGACTTGCCACTGCCGGGCATGCCGACGAGGGAGAAGGTCACCGCACTATTTGTCGTCGGTGCACACCGTACCGCGGCCGTACGGGCTGACAACGAACGCGGGCGCGACGTTTTCGTTGGTCACTGCATCAGCGGGGTAAGGCAGGTTCCCAATACCGTAGAGCACACCAACAAACTTGGCGCGTGCTTCGCTGCCGGCGACACCGGAGGCGGTGACGGTGATCACAAAGTCAATCCAACTCCCCAAATTCCTGCCGTATTCGATCTGCACGATGGCCAGGCCGTTGGCGTCAGTTTTGCTTGAGCCCACGACCTTGATGGCAACGTCGGCCTTGCGAGGGTCGAGCTCACCGTTCCAGTTCAAGTCTTCCCCGCGGCTGGCCAGTGCTGGCGGCGCGGCGCCAGCCACGAACGGCGTGGCTTCACGTACACCGTTGCGGTTGACGTCGTCGTTGGGACAGACTGGCTGGGTGGTGGCACCTGCACTGGCCCAGCGGCCAAGTGCTGCATTCCATTGATAGTTCTCGCTTGGCGCCAAGGTGATGGATTGCTGCCAACGTACGCCGTTCCAGAAGTAGAAACCCTTGTAAAAACCAAGTAGATCTACCGAAGGCGTGACCAGGACATCAGCCTTGGCTTGCCCCGCAGAGTCCACCACCATCACCACGTACTCTTTGATGTAGGTGAGCTGCGCAGCGCCGCTCTTCACCAATTCGTTGGTGCGGATATTCACCGATAGCGCTTCAGCGACCACGGTGATCGTGGCACGCGTGGCGTTGGGGCAGCTGCCGAGTGGGAAGTCGATGATGTCGTAACAGGCGCGAATGACGACGCCGTTGGTCGGGCTCGAGCGCTGTCCGGAGGTGAATGTCCCTCGCGCGATGCCGTTCGCATCCGAGTACGCATGCGTTCCACCCAGCCATGTCGGTACACCGTCCGTCGCGCTTGCGTTGCCGTCCAGATCAAATCGGACGCGTACGCGCGGTATCGGGACGTTCCCGGATCCGAGGAAAAGCGCGCGCAATTCGACTTGGTTCGCCGTGCTACCCACCGTGTTGATACTGACCACGCTTGGATTGGTCGCCAGCGTCGCGGAAAGTGGCGCTGACGACGCCGGGGGGATGTCGCCACCGCCAGGAGTCTGAACGGTCACTGCCGTCAGCTCGGTGTCGCCAGCTGCACTGGCGGTGAGTGTCAGCGCACCGGAGAGTGAAGGCGCGTCGTAGACATAAGGAAACTTGCCGTTCACATCCGTCACACCACTCGACGTGGGAAGACCAGGGGCCGAAACGGTAATAGGTTGACCAACCATCGGCAAGGCGTTCGTGTCGACGAGCCGGTACTCAACTCGGTTGCCCAAGGAACCTGCCGGGACCAAGGCGGCAAACGATGCGCCCAGGTCGGCGCCAATCACGCGGAAGGATGCCGACTTCGTGAGGGAACCACTGGTCGCCGTGACGGTCACGACGCGGTTAGATCGGTCGGCGCCTATGCCCACAACCCCGGAGACAACACCACTGGCGTTGGTGGTCGCGCCACTTACGGCTACTACGGCGGAGTTGTCTACCTTGACGGTGATCGGAATGCCGCTCACGACGTTGCGGTTCGCGTCCACCGCCGTCGCGGTGGCTGTGATGGTGTTGGTTCCGCCGTTGTTGAGGCTTGCTGCGCTCAGCGCCAGACTCAGGTCGGCGGCAACAGGCACGCCCACCGTGGCGTCCGTCACTTGCAGCGGCAACTGACGAACGAGTGCGCCGGAAGTGGCTGTGACGGTGATGATGCGGTTGGTGCGGTCCGCACCGATACCGACCGTGGCTCGGAGAACGCCGTTGGCGTCGGTACCCGTTGCACTCGTGGTGACCACGGCGTTGCTATTGACCGAGATGCTGACAGGCACGCTAGCCAGCGCATTGCGCTTGGCATCCAGCGCAGTGGCGGTCGCCGTGACAGTCTGCGCCCCACCGTTCGATATCGTGACGGAACTCAATACGAGCACCAGATCGGAGGCGACCGCGAGCGGCCCAGGCGTCACTACGCTAAGCGCGGCCGTCTTCGTGATCGCGCCCGTCTTGGCCGTCAGGGTAATGGTGCGATTGGTTCGGTCGGCACCGATGCCAATAACAGCCGTGAGCGTGCCCGACGCATCGGTGCTGGTAGCGCTGGGTGTGACGATGGCGTTGCTGTCGACCGACACGGTAATGGGCACATTCGCGACCGCAGCACGGTTGCTATCGAGTGCCGTGATGGTCGCCGTCACGGTTTCGGTGCCGCTGTTGTCAATGGTCGACGCGCTCAACACGACCACGACATCACTGAGCGCGGCAGAGCCACCGCCACCAAGGACCGGCGTGCCTGCACCGCCGCCGCCGCCGCCGCAGGCGACCAGCAGCGTGGCTAGAAGAAAGCTGAGTAGTGACTTCAAGAGGTTCATCGCTGAGATGTCCGTGGCTGGGCGCATGTAGCCGCTCGCGTTAGCGTGCAGCCGACCGATCGGTCACGATCTTGGGCGTAATGAAAACAAGCAGTTCGGTCTTGTTGACCGAGCGTGCACGGTTCTGAAATAGGTAGCCAAGCACCGGCAAATCGCCGAGCAGTGGCACCTTGTTGATCTCGTTGCGTTCGGTCTGCGTGTAGATGCCACCAAGCACCACCGTGCCACCGTTCTCGACCAACACCTGGGTCTTGACGTGCTTGGTGTCAATGGCAAAACCTGCCACCGTATTGCGGCCCACGCTGTCCTTATTGACGTCGACGTCAAGGATGACGTTGCCTTCAGGTGTGATCTGCGGTGTCACCTCAAGTTTGAGGTTAGCTTTTCGGAACTGAATTTGCGTCGCGCCGCTGGACGTGGCAGCCTGGTAGGGCAGCTCTTCGCCCTGTTCGATCAAGGCCTTGACTTGGTCGGCCGTGATGACGCGCGGGCTCGACACAATCTTGCCCTTGCCTTCGGCTTCCAGTGCTGACAGCTCAAGATTCAAGAATCGATTGGCCGATGCGCTGAAGAGCGAGAAGGCAATCGACGCCGCCGAGACTCCGCCCAGGTTGGAAGTATTGGCCGGCAGATTGACGAACTGCGTATTGCTGAAGTCAACCCGTGGTGACTGATTCGTCTGGTAGCCAATGGCGCTGTAGTTGCCGCCCAGGGCGATGTTGTTGTCGCCCGCGATGTTCCAGCCGGGTACGCCGCCTTGGATACCGCGCAGATCCGACGCACCGAGCTTGACGCCCAGCGTGCGCCCGAACTTGTCGTCGGCCTCGACGATGCGCGCTTCGATCAAGACTTGGCGCACAGGGATATCGATCTTGCCAATCAAGGCCTGCACTTCTTCAAGCTTGGACGGAATGTCGGACACGAAGAGCTGGTTCGTGCGTGTCTCGAAAATCACGCTGCCACGCGGGGAGAGCAGCCGCGTTGCCGTGGACGTTGCGCCGCCACCGCTCTGGCCCTGCGCCTGGCCCGTGAGGCCGCGTGCAACCTCTTCGGCTTTGGTGTAGTTCAGCTGGAAGGACTGCGTGCGCAGCGGCTCAAGGTCGGCCACTTTCTTCTTGGCTTCGAGCTCCACCTGTTCACGCGCTGCCAACTCGTCTTTGGGCGCGATCCACAACACGTTGCCGGACTTGCGTACGCCTAGACCCTTGCTCTGCAAGATGATGTCGAGCGCCTG
>JANMMH010000664.1:0-4164 GCA_031373055.1 Rubrivivax sp.
CGGTGCACTGGTAGAGCGCCGCCATGCGCAAGACGAAGCCTGGATGTGGGAACGCATCCAAGCCGGCCTGCGCCAGCAATTTCACGAGCACGCTGCCGTCAAGGCGCAGCTGGCGAGCATCACCAGCGAGGTCAAGGCCGGACGCTTGGCGGCGTCGGTGGCGGCGCGTCAGCTCTTGGGCCTGATGCGCGTCTAACACGTAAAACGAGGAGACTCAACATCATGCACATCATCATCGAGCAGCTCGAAGAAAAGCGCGCGGCAGCACGCCTGGGCGGCGGCGAAAAGCGCATCAAGGCGCAGCACGCCAAAGGCAAGCTCACGGCGCGCGAGCGGCTGGAATTGCTGCTGGACGAAGGCAGCTTTGAAGAATGGGACATGTTCGTCGAACACCGCTGCGCCGACTTCGGCATGCAAGACCAGAAGGTGCCCGGTGACGGCGTCGTCACCGGCTACGGCATGATCAATGGCCGCCTCGTCTTCGTCTTCAGCCAGGACTTCACCGTCTTCGGCGGCGCGCTCTCCGAGGCCCACGCCGAGAAGATCTGCAAGGTGATGGACCAGGCCATGAAAGTCGGCGCGCCGGTGATTGGCTTGAATGACTCGGGCGGCGCGCGCATCCAGGAAGGTGTGGCCTCGCTCGGCGGCTACGCTGAAGTCTTCCAGCGCAACGTCATGGCCTCGGGCGTGGTGCCACAGATCAGCATGATCATGGGCCCCTGCGCAGGTGGCGCGGTGTATTCGCCGGCCATGACGGACTTCATCTTCATGGTGCGTGACAGCTCCTACATGTTCGTCACCGGGCCCGAGGTGGTGAAGACGGTGACGCACGAAGAAGTCTCGGCCGAAGAGCTGGGCGGTGCGGGCACGCACACCAGCAAGAGCGGTGTGGCCGACCTCTCGTTCGACAACGATGTTGAAGCGCTCTTGATGCTGCGCCGATTCTTCAACTACCTGCCGCTGAACAACCGCACCGGCGTGCCCGTGCGCGCCAGCGGCGACCCCGCCGAGCGGCTGGACCACTCGCTCGACACGCTGGTGCCCGACAACCCGAACAAGCCCTACGACATCAAAGAGCTGATCCACAAGGTCGTCGACGATGGCGACTTCTTCGAGCTGCAAGGCGACTACGCCAAGAACATCGTCATCGGCATGGCGCGCATGGAAGGCCGCACGGTGGGCATCGTTGCTAACAATCCAATGGTGCTGGCGGGCTGCCTTGACATCAAGAGCAGTATCAAAGCCGCGCGTTTCGTGCGCTTTTGCGATGCGTTCAACATACCCGTGATTACCTTCGTCGACGTGCCCGGCTTCATGCCCGGCACCAGCCAGGAGTACGGCGGCATCATCAAACACGGCGCCAAGCTGCTCTACGCGTTTGCCGAATGCACCGTGCCCAAGGTGACCGTGATCACGCGCAAGGCCTACGGCGGCGCCTACGACGTGATGAGCTCCAAACATCTGCGCGGTGACGTCAACTTCGCCTGGCCGCACGCCGAGATTGCGGTGATGGGCGCCAAGGGCGCCGTGGAGATCATCTTCCGCGAAGACAAAGGCGACCCGGCCAAGCTCGCCGCACGTGAGGCGCAATACAGGGCGCAGTTCGCCAACCCCTTTGTCGCCGGCAGCCGGGGCTACATCGACGATGTCATCCAGCCTCATGAAACCAGGAAACGCATCTGCCGCTCGTTGGCGATGTTGAAAGACAAGAAGATCGAGAACCCGTGGCGCAAGCACGGCAACATTCCGCTTTGAATCAGGAGACCGTGATGTTCACCAAGATCCTGATTGCCAACCGTGGCGAGATCGCCTGCCGGGTCATGAAGACAGCCCGCAAGATGGGCATTACTACCGTGGCGGTGTATTCCGACGCCGATAACGACGCGCGCCATGTGGCACTCGCCGACGAGGCCGTGCGCATCGGGCCAGCGCCCAGCCGCGAGAGTTACCTGCGAGGTGACACCATCATTGCCGCGGCCCAGCAGACGGGCGCGCAGGCCATTCACCCCGGCTACGGCTTCCTGTCCGAGAACGAAGACTTCGCGCGCCGTGTCGAAGAAGCGGGACTCGTCTTCATCGGCCCCAAGCACGCCAGCATCGCCGCCATGGGGGACAAGATCGCTTCCAAGAAGCTGGCGCTGGCGGCCAAGGTCAACACCATTCCGGGCTGGAACGAAGCCATCGAGTCCCCCGAGCGCGCGGTCGAGATTGCGCGCGACATCGGCTACCCCGTGATGATCAAAGCCAGCGCGGGCGGTGGCGGCAAGGGCCTGCGTGTGGCCTTCAACGACGCCGATGCGTTTGACGGCTTCACCAGCTGCCGCTTTGAAGCCATCAGCAGCTTCGGCGACGACCGCATCTTCATCGAGAAGTTTGTCGAGTCGCCGCGCCACATCGAGATTCAAGTGCTGGGCGACGCCCACGGCCACATCGTCTTCCTGCACGAGCGTGAATGCTCGATCCAGCGCCGCCACCAAAAGGTCATTGAAGAAGCGCCTTCACCCTTCATCAGCGAAGCCACACGCGCGGCCATGGGCGCGCAGGCCGTGCAGTTGGCGCGCGCGGTGAACTACCAAAGTGCGGGCACGGTGGAGTTCGTCGTGGGGCGCGACCAGAGCTTCTATTTCCTGGAGATGAATACACGCTTGCAGGTCGAGCATCCGGTGACGGAATGCATCACCGGCCTGGACCTGGTGGAGCTGATGATTCGCGTGGCGGCCGGTGAGCCGCTGCCCTTCACGCAAGCGCAAATTCCGCGCAAGGGCTGGGCAATGGAATGCCGCATCAACGCCGAAGACCCGTTCCGAAACTTCCTGCCCTCGACCGGTCGGCTTGTGCGTTATGTGCCGCCGCTGGCGACGATGGAAGCGGCGGCAAGCATGCCCGAAGGTGGTGGCGTGCGCGTCGACAC
This sequence comes from Rubrivivax sp., assembly GCA_031373055.1. GTDB lineage: Bacteria > Pseudomonadota > Gammaproteobacteria > Burkholderiales > Burkholderiaceae_C > Rubrivivax. Next base: position 2,912 of record JANMMH010000664.1, read on the forward strand.
CGGCGTGATGGAGGGCGGCGAGATCCCGATGTTTTACGACTCGATGATCGCCAAGCTCATCGTGCACGGCCGCGACCGCGCTGACGCCATCAGCAAGATGCGCGAAGCGCTGAACGCGTTTGTCATCCGCGGCATCAGCAGCAACATCCCCTTCCAGGCAGCCCTGTTGGCGCACCCGAAGTTCGCCTCGGGTGACTTCAACACCGGCTTCATCGCCGAGCACTACGGCCGCAGCTTTAGCAGTGCCGATGTGGCGCACGACGACCCGATGTTCCCGGTGGCGCTGGCCGCCTTTGTGCGACGCAAAGCGCGTGAACGTGCGGCAGGCATCAGCGGCCAGGTGCCGGGGCACGAAGTCAGCTTCAAGCCCGGCCTGGTGGTGGTGGTGCTGGATGGCCTTGGGGGCCGTGTGCACCACGACGTCCTTATTGACGAATTCGAGAAGACCTCAGGCAAGGCTGACGTCGTCATCCAGGGCCGCCACTTCGCGATCCAAAGCACGACCAAGCTCGGTGAGCTGCTGATGCACGGCACCTGCAACGGCAAGCCCTTCACGGCGCAGGTCGAGCGCGGCAGCGCGAAGAACCCGCTGGGCATCCGCGTGGCGCACAACGGCAGCCAGATCGAAGCGCTGGTGCTGCTGCCGCGCGCGGCCGAGTTGCTGGCGCTGATGCCACACAAGGCGCCGCCGGACCTGTCGCGCTTCTTGCTGTCGCCCATGCCCGGCCTCCTGGTGGATGTGGCCGTGGCGGTGGGGCAAAAGGTGCTGGCCGGCGAGAAGCTGGCGGTCATCGAAGCCATGAAGATGGAGAACATCTTGCTCGCCAGCCAAGACGGCGTGGTGGGCGAGTTGCTGGCCAAGAAGGGCGAGAGCCTGACCGTTGATCAAGCCATTCTGAGCTTCCAATGAACAAGCCCTTCAAGGTGCTGGGCCTCCAGCAAATCGCCATTGGCGGGCCCGACAAGGGCAAGTTGAAAGCCCTGTGGGTCGACCTGCTGGGCCTCACCGTCAAGAGCACGTTTGTGAGCGAGCGCGAGAACGTCGACGAAGACATCTGCGCATTGGGCGAAGGCGTGCACGCGGTTGAAGTTGACCTCATGCAGCCCATCGACCCCAACAAAAAACCCGCCGTGCACACCACGCCGCTGAACCACGTCGGCCTGTGGGTGGACGACTTGGCGCAGGCGGTGGCATGGCTCAGCGCACAAGGCCTGCGCTTCGCACCCGGCGGCATTCGCAAGGGCGCGGCGGG
>JANMMH010000679.1:0-3886 GCA_031373055.1 Rubrivivax sp.
CGTGCGCGCCCGCGTGCGCACCCACCTGACGCTGAAGGCGCAGTCCGACCTGTTGCGCCAGTGGGTCTACATCGACGGCCTGACCGGCGTGCACAACCGGCGCCACTTCGACGAGCGGCTGGCGGCCGAATGGGGCCGCGCTGCGCGCAGCGGCAGCGCGCTGAGCGTGGTGCTGCTCGATGTCGATCTGTTCAAGCGTTTCAACGACCGCCACGGCCACCAGGCCGGCGACGACTGTCTGCGTCGCGTGGCTGCGGCACTCCAGACCGGGCTGCGTCGGCCGGGCGATCTGGTCGCGCGCTATGGTGGCGAAGAATTCGTCTGCCTGCTGCCCGACACCGCCCCCGCGGGCGCCTTGGTGCTGGCCGAACAATTGGGGGCGGCGGTGCAGGCATTGCACATCGAGCATGGCGACTCGCCCGTAGCCCCGGTGGTCACAGTGAGCCTGGGCGCGTGCACGCAAACCGCCAACCTGCCGGGCAGCGCCGCCGACTTGCTGCGTGCAGCCGACGCACAGCTCTACCGCGCCAAGTCCGAAGGCCGCAACCGGGCTTGCGGCCCGCCGCAGCCTCTGGCCTGAGCCTGCAGCGCCCTGGCTTGAGCCCGGCGCACGCTGCCGTAGATCGACACCACGCCCCGCAGACGCTGCGGCAGGGGCCTTGGCCTTGTTCAGGGCAACCCTTGCCCGATGGCCGGCCCCTCGGCAGTCCTACCTAGGCGTGCTCAGCAGCGGCGCCACTGGCGCTGGGTGCGCTACCGCCGATACCCTAGATGCGTCCCCCTTGAGCATCTGCACCCGACCCATGAACCTGCCTTGCGCCACGTCCAGCCCCAGCGAACAGACGGATCTCTACCGTCTGGCCCTGCGGGCGCTGCAGGCGGTGGACGCGGCGGTGTCCATCGTCGACCTGCACGCCCCCGGCCAACCTTTGGTGTTTGTCAACGAGGCCTTCTGCAGGCTCACGGGCTACACCGCCAGTCAGGTGCTGGGGCGCAATTGCCGCTTCCTGCAGCACCCCGACGTCGACCCATCGGCATTGGGTGTGCTGCGCGAGGCGATCGCGCAGCGCACCGCGGTGCGCACCGTGCTGCGCAACCGGCGTCGCGACGGCAGCGACTTCTGGAATGCGCTGCAACTGGTGCCCCTGGCCCCGCAGGGCGAGCAGGTCACGCACTTCGTCGGCTTCCAGCAGGACCTGTCAGAGTGGAGCCTGTCGGCCCTCGCCGTGTTGTCGATCGACGAACAAGGCCCGGGTGCGGCTTGGGCGCGATTCGAACAGGCGGTGGCCAACGCCTTGCGCGAGCAGGTCGCGACGCCGCAGCGCCATGTCCTGCTCGCACTGCGCGATGCGGACACGGCGAGCGCATCCCCCACTGCCTTGTCGCTGCCGCAGCGCGTCAGCACCAGCGCCCGCCTGCGCCCCCTGCTGTCCAGCGGCGCGGCAATGCACTTCACGACCCCTGGCGGCCTGGCGCTGCTGGCCACGCTGCACGAAGGGCAGACCGCCGGCATGCTCGCGCTACGGGTGCTCGAGCTGCTGCAGCCGGTTTGGCCGTGTGTGGCCGGCGTGGCGGAGCTGCAAACCGATGGTCACGACGCCCACGCCTTGATGGCCGTGGCCGAGGCCGCCAACCTGCGCGCCAATGGGCAGGCCGATGCCCCGTGCTTTGCCGATGCCCAGCGCGACGCCAGCGACTGGCGGACGCGCCAGCTGCTGCGCGACCTGGCTGGGGCGCTGGCGGCGCAACAGTTCCGGCTCGTATTCCAGCCCATCGTCGAACTGGCCAGCGGCACGCTGTCCGGCTTCGAGGCCCTGCTGCGCTGGCGCCACCCGACCCTGGGCGAGGTCATGCCCGGCGAGTTCATCGCCCAGCTCGAACACCGACCCGATATCAGCGCCGTCACGCGCTGGATCCTGCAGCACGCACTCGAGCACCTGGCTCGCTGGGACGCGCTTCTGGACCGCCCGCTGCGCATGTCCATCAACGTGCCGGTCCAGGTGCTGCTGGACGATCAGTTCGTCGACTTCACACTGGCCGAACTGGAGCGCCTACGCCTCAGCCCGCGTCAGCTCGAAGTCGAGCTGACCGAGCGTTCGCTGGCCAGCGCCGACGGCCCGGCCGTGACACGCTTGCGCGAACTGCGCAGCCACGGCGTGCTGGTGGCCATCGACGACTTCGGCACCGGCTGGAGCAGCCTGGCCTACCTGGCGCGCCTGCCTGTCGACACGCTGAAGGTCGACATGCAGTTCACGCGCGGCGTCACCCACAGCCGCGCCGACGCTGCGATCGCACGCATGACGGTCGAGCTAGCGCGTGGCCTGGGCCTGCGCTGCGTGGCCGAGGGCATCGAACGCCCCGGCCAGCGCCGCTTCTTCACCGACCTGCGCTGCCTGGAGGGCCAGGGCTACCTGTTCTCGCGCCCACTCGAGGTGGCGGCCGTCGACGCGCTGTTGAGCGAACCCGTTTCGTTCGGCCCGGTCGAGGCCGCCAACACGGCCAGCGTCGCGCAGCCGCGCCACCTGCTGATCCTGGATGACGAGGAAAACGTGCTGCGCGCGCTGCGCCGCACGCTGCGCCCCGCCGGCTTCACGATCCACATCGTCACCTCGCCCGAGGCCGCCTTCGAAGTGCTGGCGCTGCACCCGGTGGGTGTGGTGATGGCCGACCAGCGCATGCCGCTGATGACCGGCAGCGAGTTCCTGCGCCGAGTCAAAGACCTGTATCCGCTGACCAAGCGCATCGTGCTTTCGGGCTACACCGACCTGCAGTCGATCACCGAATCCATCAACCAGGGGGCGATCTACAAGTTCCTGACCAAACCCTGGAACGATGCCGAGCTGCTGGCGTTGCTGGAGACGGCCTTTGCCGAGTACGAACTCGGCGCCGAAAACCAGCGCCTGTACGACGAGCTGCAGCGGGCCAACCGGCGCCTGGCCGAAGCCTTCGAGGCCCAGGGCCAGCGCATGAGCCACGGCGAAACGGCGCTGGACGTGATGCATGCCGCCATCTCGTCGGTGGCCGTGCCGGTGCTGGGCCTCGACCCGATGGGCGACCTGGTGATGATCAACGGCGAGCCGATCGGCGCGCTGCTGGGCTTCGAGCCCGGGCTGGAACCGGGTGCACCGCCACGGCAGATCCAACTGGGCGATCGCGCCTACACCGCGCACTGCACGCCGATGCAGTTCGGCGGCCGCGCCCCGGGGCTGGTGTTGACCTTGCTGGTGACCTCGCCATGAGCACTGGCGGAGGACGGGGCCAAGCTCGGAGCACGTGCCACAGCCGTGGCCTCACGGTGCGTTCAGGCTCAGGATCGCCCGTGCCGAGAGGCCCTCACTCCCACTCAATCGTCGCCGGCGGTTTGCTGCTGACGTCGTAGGTGACGCGGTTGATGCCGCGCACCTCGTTGATGATGCGCGAGCTGACTTTCTTCAGCAGCGAGTACGGCAGCTCGGCCCAGTCGGCGGTCATGAAGTCGCTGGTGACGACGGCGCGCAACGCAACGACGAAGTCGTAGGTGCGGCCGTCGCCCATGACGCCGACGCTCTTGACCGGCAGGAAGACGGCGAAGGCCTGGCTGACTTTGTCGTACCAGCCGGCAGCGCGCAACTCCTCGATGAAGATCGCGTCGGCACGGCGCAGCAATTCCGCGTACTCGTGCTTGACCTCGCCGAGGATGCGCACGCCCAGGCCGGGGCCGGGGAACGGATGGCGGTAGACCATCTCGGGCGGCAGACCGAGCGCGACGCCGAGCTCGCGCACTTCGTCCTTGAAGAGCTCGCGCAGCGGCTCGACCAATTTCAGCTTCATCCGATCCGGAAGACCGCCGACATTGTGGTGGCTCTTGATGGTCGCGGACGGTCCCTTCGACGAGACGCTCTCGATC
>JANMMH010000686.1:0-20753 GCA_031373055.1 Rubrivivax sp.
GTTTTGACGCCCCGCTCTCGATGCCCAAACCTAGGGCAAACCCGATCATTCATCTGATGGGCAGGCAGCAACGAGCAACCTCGTTTTCATAGGCGCGCAGCTAGACTCGCGACGCCGCAGCTGACCCCGCTGGCAGCGGCCTTTTCGGAGGCAGTGTCTCTGAACCCGTTCATGTCACGCACCACGACCGCCGCGCTCACGCTGAGCTTGGCTTGGGCGCTTGCAGCCTGCGGTGGCGGCTCCACGCCCGACGCCGCACCTAACGCTCAAGCGAAGGCCACTGCGGAGCCCGTGGCGTCCAGCGGCCAGGTTGCGCCCGCCGCTGCGGCCGCCAAGGTCAGCTTCTTCGCCGCGAGCCGCTTCGCTGAGCAGGTGAGCTTCGGTGCCACGCCGGCGCTGGTGGCCGAGATCCAGGCCAAGGGCTTCGAGAAGTGGATCGACGACCAGCTGGCGCTGCCGCTGGTGGCCATCGACATGAGGCCGGCCGAGGCGGTTTACGCCGTGCCACAAAACGGCCAAATACCGCTCGAGATCAATAACTACCTCGACCGCCAGTTCGCCAACCGCGCACTGGCCGGCGCCGACCAGCTGCGCATGCGCGTGACCTGGGGGCTGTCGCAGTTCGTTGTCGCGGCCACCACCAAGGGTGAGGTGCCGGGCTGGGTGAACTGGCACAACCTGGTCTACCGCAATGCACTCGGCGGCTACGACACCCTGCTGCGCGAAGCCTCGACCGACAGCCACATGGGCCATTACCTGGACAACGACCAGAACCGCCCCAAAAGCGCCGAGTGCATGCACTGCGCGCCCAACGAAAACTACGCACGTGAGCTGATGCAGCTTTTCAGCATCGGCGTCACCAAGCTCAACACTGACGGCACCGCGCAGCGTGACGCTCGCGGCCGTTTTATCGAAACCTACAGCCAGCGTGACGTCGAAGAGCTGGCCCGCGCACTCACAGGCTGGACGCGCGACAACAGCGGGCCACAGCGGCCGTGGCGCAACTGGGGCAACTGGGGTGTGCCGATGATCCCCAGCACCTGGCCACCCGAGCGCGACAACGGCGCCAAGACCGTGATGGGCCGCGCCTTCCCTGGCGGCCAAGGGGCAGTGAAAGATCTCGACGACACCATCAGCATGCTCATGGCCCACGCAAATACGGCACCCTTCGTATCGCTGCGTTTGATCCAGCACCTGGTGAAGAGCAACCCGACGCCGGCTTATGTCGGCCGCGTCGCGGCCAAGTTCAGCAACAACGGCAGCGGCGTCAAAGGCGACATGAAGGCCGTGATCAAAGCCGTGCTGCTCGACGCCGAGGCCCGCGCCGGTGACAGCCCGAGCACAGCGCGTGTGGACGACGGCAAGTTCCGTGAGCCCTTTCTCTACAGCACAGCGATGTGGCGCGGCTTGGGTTGCAGCGCCTTCCCGGTGTCGAACTGGGACAGCACCCGCCCGGCCATCAGCGGCACGCAGCAACCGTTCCGCCAAGGCAGCGTCTTCAGCTTCTACGCCCCCACCGACCGCGCGCCAGGCAGCAACCTGCTGGCTCCCGAGCAGCGCCTGGCCACCACCCAGGAGCTGCGTGACCGTACCAACCAGGCGAGTTGGCCGGTGGCGTGGGACAACGCCACGCAGAAGCAGGACGTGAGCCGGCTGCGCACCGCGGGTTGCGACATCGACGCGCTGAGTGCGGCCTTCTTCAAGTCACCCACGGCCTATGCGGACTACCTTTCGGCGCGCTACTTCCGCGGCGCCATGCCACCCACGCTGCGCAGCAATCTGACGGACATGATGTCCTTGACCTGGCCGCCCTACAACAAGACGCTGCCCTTCGAAGGCCCGCTGCGCATGCTGAACTACGCCACGCTAACACCCTACTTTGGAGCGATGAAATGATGCAACGCCGCCATTTCCTGGGCGCCGCCGGCGCCTTGCCAGCGGCCGGGCTGCTGGGCAGTTTGCCGGGTTCGATCGCGGCTGCGGGCGAAGACTTCCGCACGCTTGTCGTCGTCTACCTCAACGGTGGCAATGACGGCAACAACACGCTCGTGCCCACCGACGCGATGTACAACGACTATCAGGTCGCGCGGCAGAACCTGGCCCTGCCCAAGGCCAGCCTGGCCGCGCTGCCGGGTACGAGCGGCGGCCACACGTTCGGCCTGCACTCCGCATTGCAGCCGCTGGTGGGCCTTTACTCGCAGCAGCGCCTGTCCTTCATCGCCAACGTCGGCCCGCTGATCGTGCCGTGCACCGCGCGCCAAGTGCTGGACCAGGCGGTGGACGTGCCACCCTTCCTGCTTTCGCACAGCGACCAGACGGCCATCGCGCAGGGCTGGACCGTCACCGACGACAACAGCGGCTGGGCCGGCCGTGCGCTCGAGCTGCTGCCTTCGCAGCTGCAGAACCGCGCCGCAGCCGTGACGATGGACACCAACCGCACGCTGGTGCTGGGCAAACGCTCGTCGGTGTCGTCGCTTTCCGCCAACGGCGACAGCTGGTGGGGCATTGGCGACCTGAAACGGCCGCAGGAGGTGGGCGCGCAGTCGCTGATCCGCATGGCGCAGTGGCAGTTCGCCAATGCCTATGAGGCCGAGTACGCGCGCAGCTATGGGCTGTCGATCAACGACTCGATCTTCTTCACCCAGGCTTACCAGAATCGCATCACGCCCACAGGCGACTTCGGCCCGGAGAGCGAACAGCTGGCGCAACGGCTGCGTGGTGTGGCCTCCGTGCTGCCCTACTTCAAGAGCGTGGGTTTGAAGCGCCAGGTCATCCTGCTCCAATGGGGCAGTTTCGACACCCACACCAACCAACGCGGCAGCGACACCAACACCCAGGATGCGCAGTTCGCCGTGCTGGCCAAGGCGCTCAAGGCCTTCGACGACAGCAACAAGGCATCAGGCATGGACAACAACGTCGTGACGCTGGTGATGACCGAGTTCGGCCGCACCGTACGCCCGGGCTCGGGCGGTGGCAGCGAACACGCCTGGGGCAACCACTGGATGGCCATGGGCGGCCCGGTCAACGGCGGCACGGTGCTCGGCCAGTTCCCCAGCCCCGTGCTGGGCGGCCCCGACGATAGCGACCCTGGCAAAAACGGCCGCCATGTGCCATCCACCAGCGTCGACCAAGTGGGTGCCAGCTTGATGCAGTGGCTGGGCCTGCCGGCGAGCCAGTTTCACGATGCGTTCCCGTGGCTGGCGAACTTCACCAACAAGACGATTCCGCTGCTGCGCGTCTGAGGCGGTCAAGCTAACAAACAAAGGGAGCGCACTATATGGCCGACATCAGGCTTGGCAGCGGCAACGACACCTACCTGCAACCCGAAGCCGACAAGAACGTTGGGAACAACGTCTACGGTGAGGACGGCAACGACATCATCAAGATGTTTCAGGGCACAGTGATCGGTGGCAAGGGCAACGACAGTTTCGAAAAACTCATCGATCCGAGCAACCTGAACCGCGAGTTCGGTGCGGCTTACTGGGACTCACCAGCGGGCATCTTCGCCAACCTGGCCGCCGGCTGGATCGACGACGGTTGGGGTACGCGCGACACCGTCGCGGGCATCAGCAAAGTGCACGGCAGTGGCCGCGACGACCGTTTCCTTGGCGACGGCAACGACAACTTTTTCCACCCCAACGGCGGACGCGACACGCTCGACGGCGGCGGCGGCGTCGACGGCTTTGACGTACGCGAGATCCCTCCCAACGCCAACGGCAGTGGCACGCAACGTCCGGCCACGATGGCTGATCTGAGCATCCAGGTCGGCGTCGACGGTCTGTCGGCGGTGGTCTCGGTTCGTCACTACCCGCAGATCACGTACACCACGACGAACATGGAGTACCTGACGCTCGTCAACGACGGCAATCGGTACATGCTGGCGGACTTCATCACCCAGCAGACCATGGCCGAACAGGCCATCGCTGCCGGCGGCGCACTGCGCTGGAATGCCGCAGGCGCCATGGGCTCAGCCGTCAGTGTCAGCTACAGCTTCGTGCCCACCGCCCCCGCCATCGGGGTGGGCGCCCCCGGCTTTCGCGCCTTCACGGTGGCCGAGCAGCAAATGGTGCGCGACGTCCTGGCCAAAGCCGCGGCCGTGGCCAACATCAGCTTCACTGAAGTGCAAGAAGTTGGCGGCACCGTCGGTCAGCTCCGTTTTGGCGTTAGTCAGCAAGCGGCTACGAAGGGCGTGAGCTGGTTACCGGGCCAGGCCGGCGCGGGTGATCTGGCCGGTGACATCTGGATGGACGTGGAATCCATGATCGGCATGGTGCCCGGCAGCGAGGGCTACCAGGCGCTGCTGCACGAAGTCGGCCACGCGCTGGGCCTGCGCCACCCGCGCAACACCGACCCCGGCGACAGCTGGGCCGCGCAGATGCGCGTCGGCGACGACCGGCAAGCGCTGACCGTCATGTCCTCCGTGCCGTCGAGTGACGGCCTCTTCCACGCCGACTGGGGCACGCTGGATGTGCTGGCGCTGCGCTTTCTCTACGGCACGAAGAACGTCAACAGCGCCGACACCACCTACACCTTGGGCGTTAGCCAAGGCACGGCCGAAACGGTGATCGTCGACGACGGCGGCATCGACACCATCAACGCCTCGGCCTTCCTCACCGGCGTCAGCCTGGACCTCAAACCCGGCGGCCTGTCCAGCGTCGGGCAATCGGCGCAGGGTTTCGCGGGGGTCGAGAACCTGGCCATCACCGCCACCAGCGCCATCGAGCACGCCGTCGGCACCGCCTTTGATGACGTGCTGCTGGGCAACGACATGGACAACCGCCTGACAGGCGGCCTGGGCAACGACTGGATCGACGGCGGCGCCGGTGTCGACACCTCCGTCTACCCCGGCAAGCGTGCCGACTACGAGCTCAGCGGCAGCTTCGGCAAGTCCTACCTCAAAGCTCGCGACGGTGTCTCTGGCTTCGACACGCTGGTCTCGATCGAGCGGCTGCAGTTTAGTGACCAGCAACTCGCACTGGCCGCCACGCCTCTGGCCAGCGACGTCTTCGCCACGGGTGACGAAGACGTCGCCATCAGCGCCAGCCTTCCCGACCCCAGCGACGTGGCGCGCAGCGCGGTAAGTTACAGCCTGGTGGGCAACGCCGGCAATGGCGCGGCCAGCGTCAGCGCCAGCGGTAGCTTCAGCTACAGCCCGGCGACGAACTTCTGGGGCACCGACAGCTTCACCTTCCGCATCACCGCAGGTACCAGCAGCAACGACTACAAGGTCTTTGTGAACGTGCTGCCCATCAATGACGCCGCACCCGTGGCGCGCAACGCCACCTTTCTTGCTGCCAGCGCGGTGACACTGACGAGTGATCTGCCCGTTGCGTTGGACATCGACAAGGACCCCATCACCTACTCGCTGCTGAGCGACGGCAAGAGTGGCAACGCGCTGGTGTCGAGCATGGGCAACTTCAACTACCTGTCCAAGCCCGGCTTCGTGGGCGTTGACAGCTTCGTCTTCAACGTCAGCGACGGCGCCGGCGGCAACAACCGCTACACCGCCAGCGTGAACGTGCTGGCGGTGGCCGCGTCGCGCCAAGGCAGCGCAGCCGGTGACACCATGGTCGGCCTACCAGGCACCGACGGCCTCTTCGGCCTGGCTGGCAACGACCGCATCACCGGCCTGGGCGAGAACGATGTCATCGACGGCGGCGCCGGCATCGATACGGCCGTGTACCTGAGCAACCGCACGCTGTACGTGCTGAACAAAGCCGACTTCGGCTGGACGGTGGTGGACAACAGCAACAACGAAGGCCGCGATAGCCTGGCAGGCATCGAGCGCTTGCAGTTCGCCAACGCCAACGTGGCAGTCGACCTCGACGGCAACGCCGGCAGCGTGGCGCAGATCATCCGCGCGCTGTTCGGCAAGAGCTTTCTGGCGAACAAAGACTTCGTCGGCATCGGACTCAGGCTCTTCGATGGCGGCATGACCTACGCCGAAGTGGTGAACCTGGCCATCGGCACCGATCTCTTCGCGCAGCTGGCGGGCGGGCGTTCGAACACCGCGTTTGTGGACTTCGTCTACCGCAACGTGGTGGGTGGGGCGCCGTCGGATGGTGAGTTGGCCCAGTTCGCAGGCGCACTCAACGCGGGCGTGTACACGCAAGGCTCGTTGGGGCTGCTGGCCGCACAGTTTGTACTGAACGCGCAGAGCGCGGAGTTGGTCGGGCTGGCGGCCACGGGGATCGAGTTCAATCCGCAGGGGTGAGTTGGCATGACGGCGGGACGTGTGCGCAGCCTCGTCACCGTGCTGGTGGCGTTGACGGCTTGCAGCAACGAGCCTGCGCCAGCGTCGTCACCGACCGCATCGGCCGGCCAGGTCGCCCCCGCCAGCGCTGCGCCGAAAGTCGGCTTGTACGCCGCCAGCCGCTTCGCCGAACAAGCGTCGTTTGGGCCTACGCCAGCACTCGTGGCCGAGCTGCAAGCCAAGGGCTTTGAGAAATGGATCGACGAGCAGTTTGCGCTGCCGGCTTCAACGATCGACCCAACGCCCATCGATGTCTACGACCGCCAACTGACGTCCGACGAGACGCTGTTCACCGCCAAGGAATCGACGCGACTCTTTCACACTGCACCCGACCAGTTGCGCTTGCGCGTGACCTGGAGCCTGAGCCAGTTCATCGTGATCGGCCGCATGGGTGACTGGCGAGGCTGGCCGCACTGGTTCAACCTCTTGCAGCGCCACGCGCTGGACCCGTATGCGACCTTGATGCGCGCGGTGAGCACCAACCCCGCCATGGGCGCATGGCTGAACAATGCGCAGAACCGGCCCAAGAGCGACATCTGCCCGACCTGCGCGCCGAACGAAAACTTTGCGCGCGAATTGATGCAGCTCTTCACCATCGGCGTGCGTGAACTCCATGCCGACGGCAGCACGCGCCGCGACGCGCGCGGCAACATCATCGAAAGTTACACGCAGCGCGACGTCGACGAACTCGCACGCGTGCTGACGGGCTGGACCTATAGCAGCGAAGGGCCGCCACAGCCCGGCAACTATGGCAACTGGTCGCGCGCGATGGTGCCTTCGGCAATCGCCTTTGAGCGCGACCGTGGGCCCAAGACGGTGATGGGCCGCAGCTTCCCGGCCAACCAAAGCACCGAGCGCGACCTCGACGATGCGATCACGATGCTGGTGACACATACCAACGCGGCGCCCTTCGTGAGCCTGCGCTTGATCCAGCACCTGGTGGCCAGCGACCCGTCGCCCGCGTACCTGGGCCGCGTGGCTGCCGTCTTCCGCGACGATGGCCGTGGCCAGCGCGGCAACTTGGCGGCGGTGGTGAAGGCCATCTTGCTCGACGATGAGGCGCGGCAGGGCGATGTTCCCGGGCGCTCGCCCACGGGCTTTGGCAAGTTCCGCGAGCCCGCGCTTTGGTACACGTCCGTCTTCAGAGTACTAGGCTGCCAGCGCGCTTTGGAAAGGCGCAGCAGCGTCAACGGCGCGCCCAAACTGTGGATCCCAAGCCAGATGTTCACCGGACAGAGCACGGTCTTTGGCTACTACGCGCCCAGCGACCGCGCGCCCGTGAGCAACCTGCTGGCACCTGAGCAGCGGCTGCTGGACCCCACGGCGATGAGCGAGCGGTTGAGCTGGTTGCCCTACCTTGCGTTTTCGGGCGACACCCAACTCGACGACTTCTACATGTACACGCACGCGGGCTGCGATCTCGCGCCGATGGCCGCAGCCTATGCCGCCGGCCCTCGAAGTTTTAGCGAGTGGGTAAGCCAGCGCTTTTTTCGCGGCGCGCTGCCGCCCACAGTGCGCCAGCGCGTTGAACGCATGGCCGCCAGCTCAAACCTGCTGCGTTTCGGCGACGACAGGCTGAGGGCGCTTTGGGTGCTGAGCTATGCACTCTCCAACACGGCCTATGGAGTGATCAAGTGATGCAGCGTCGCCATTGGCTGCAAGGCGCAGCCGCACTTGGCGCACCTCTCGCGATCGGCCCGCTCATGTCGGGCCTCGCAGGCAGCAGCACGGCCGCAGGCGGTGACTACCGTGCACTCGTCGTCGTGTACCTCGTAGGCGGCAATGATGGTCACAACACGTTGGTGCCCATCGACGCCGCCTACAACGACTACCAGGCCGCGCGCCGCAACCTTGCATTGCCTAAGAACAGCCTGGTGGCACTGCCGGGCCAGACCCTCGGGCACAGCTTCGGGCTGCATCCCGCACTGGCCGCGCTGGCGCCCATCTACGCGCAGCAGCGGCTCGCGTTCGTCGCCAACGCGGGTGCCTTGGTGGTGCCCGCCACAGGCGCGCAAGTGCTGCGCAATGAGGTGGGTCTGCCACCTTTCCTGGGCTCGCACAACGACCAGGTGGCGCTCTCGCAAGGCTGGCTTGTCGAGGGTGACGACCAGAGCGGCTGGGCCGGCCGCGCGCTGGAGCGGCTGCCCCCGGAGATGCGCCACGCCCATGCGGCGGTGTCGATAGGTAACCAACGCCAGCTCGTGCAGGGCAGCCACAGCCGGGTCAGCGAGTTGCCATTTGGTGGCAGCGGCAGCTGGGGCCTGGCCAACCTGGCCCGGCCGGACCTACCCGAGGTCATCGATCTGCTGCAGATCGCGCGTGAACAGCATGCCAATGCGTATGACGCCGAGTACGCGCGCACCTATGGCGCAGCGCTCGAGGCCGCGCAGTTCTTCTTGCAGGCGGACGCACTGGCGCGGCCGCCCACCGGTGACTTCGGCAATACCTACATCGGCCAACGCCTCGCACGGCTCGCGAGCTTGCTGCCGGTGTTTCGCAGTCTGGGCTTGCGGCGGCAGGTGTTTCTCGTCAGCTGGGACGGCTTTGACCATCACGCCGATCAGCGCGGCAATACCGCGCACACGCAAGACAGCTTGCTGGCCGAACTTGGCCCGGCGCTGGGCGCCTTTGATGCGGCCCTGCCCGCAGCCGGCATGGCAAGCAACGTGCTAACACTGGTGATGAGCGAATTCGGCCGCACGCTGCGCCCGGGCTCGGGCGGTGGCAGCGAGCACGGCTGGGGCAACCACTGGATGCTGATGGGCGAGCCGGTGGCGGGCGGCCAGGCGCTGGGCACCTTCCCCGGCCTGACGCTCGGCGGGCCCGACGACGGCGACGCACAGGCCAACGGCCGGCACGTACCCACCACCAGCACCGATCAGGTGGCGGCCACCTTGATGCAATGGCTGGGCCTGCCCGGCGCGCAATTGCACGACGTGTTTCCGAACCTCGTCAACTTCCAACAGAAGACGATTCCGCTGCTACGCACATGAACGACCAAATGCTACTTCGTCGATTTCGATCGCTGGGTGCGACCGGCCTCGTTGTGCTAACACTCATCGCGTGCGGCGAGAGTAGACAAGCCTCATCGGCAATCGCGGCGCTGCCCTCACCCTCCGCCGGCCAGGTCGCGCCTGCTGCCGCGCCCAGGGCCAGCTTCTACGCCGCCAGCCGCTTCGCAGAACAAGCCAGCTTCGGGCCGACACCGGCGCTGGTGGCGGAGCTGCAGGCCAAGGGTTTTGAGAAGTGGATCGACGAGCAGTTCGCACTGCCTGCAACCCTGCTGGACATGCGCTTTGTCGACTGGAACGACACGCAGAATCAGCCCAACATCTTCGAGCGCTTCGCAGGCGAAGCTCAGCGCACGTTCATCAGTGCACCCGATCAGCTGCGCTGGCGCGTGACCTGGTCGCTGGCGCAGTTCATCGTGGTCTCCTCGCAGGGGCTCGACCCAGCAGGCGTCGGTGAGTGGGCCAACGACTTGCACCGCATGGCGCTTGGCAGCTACGGCGCCTTGCTGCGCGGCGTCACGCTCAGCTCGCCGATGGGCTTTTATCTCGACAACTCGCAGAACCGCCCCAAGGGCGATGACTGCCCGCATTGCGTGCCCAACGAAAACTACGCACGCGAGTTGATGCAGCTGTTTTCACTCGGCGTGTGGGCGCTGAATGCCGATGGCACGCCCAAGCGCGACGCGCGCGGGCAGTTCGTTGAAACGTACTCGCAGCTCGATGTCGAAGAGCTCGCGCGCGTGCTCACGGGCTGGCGGCATGACACCGTGCGTGTGCCCGACACGCCGCGCAACTGGGGCAGCTGGTCGCGGCCGATGGTGCCCTCTGGCTATGCGCCCGATCGCGACCGCGGCCGCAAACAGGTGCTGGGCCGCGTGTTCCCAGCCGGGCAGACGATTTACCAAGACCTTGACGACTTGGTGGCCATGCTGATGGGCCACCCGAACATCGCGCCCTTTGTCTCGCTGCGGCTGATCCAGCACCTCGTGAAAAGTGACCCATCACCGGCGTACCTGCTGCGCATCGGCGCGGTGTTCCGCGACAACGGGCGTGGCGTCGCCGGTGACCTGAAAGCGGTGGTGAAGGCGATCTTGCTCGACCCTGAAGCGCGCCGCGGCGATGACTCAAGCCGTGCGTTGCCCGGCGACGGCAAGTTGCGCGAGCCGATGCTGCAACGCACGGGGCTCTTGCGTGGCCTGGGTTGCCGAACGGTGCCGCTGCAGTACTGGAACGGCCAGCCGTGGCTACTCGGCACGCAGCAAGCGTTCTCGCCGCTCAGTGTCTTCAGCTTTTACGCCCCCACCGACCGTGCACCAGGCAGCAACCTGCTGGCACCTGAGCAAACGCTGCTCCACTCACGCACGCTGCGCGAGCGGCTAGGCGACCTCGACAACCTGTCTTTTGGGGGCTCTGACAACCCGGGGCCGAAGGCCTTGGTCGATGCGGGCTGCTCGATCGACGATTTCGTTGCGGCCTACCGGCTCTCCACCGCTGAGTTGATAGCGCTCATCGGGCGGCGATTCCTGCGCGGCACGAACCCGCAGCACCTGACCCCGATGGCCGAGCAACTGGCCCGGTACTGGCGCGGGTACAACCACATGAGGCTGCCTGAGCGGCAGGCACTGCGCCTGCTTGAGTTCACACTTTTAAGCGAAGCGTACGGAGCCATGCCATGAGTCTGACCCGACGGCGTTTGCTGCACTCGGGGCTGGCAGGCTTGTCAGGCCTGGGCTCGCTGGCCCTGCTGCCGGGCACGGCTGAGGCCAGCGACTACCGCGCCCTTGTCGTGCTCTTTCTCGCCGGCGGCAACGACGGCCACAACTGCCTTGTGCCCACCGACGGTGCCTACACCGACTACCAGCGTGCGCGCACCAACCTTGCGTTGGCGCGCAGCAGCTTGGTGGCACTGCCGGGCACATCGGCGGGCCACAGCTTCGGCTTGCATGCTGCATTGGCACCACTCGCGCCGCTGTATGCGCAGGAACGTCTGGCCTGGATCGCCAACGCGGGCCCGCTGGTCGAGCCTGCGAGCGGGCAACAGGTGCGCAACAACCTCGTGCAAGTGCCACCGTTCCTGCTCTCGCACAGCGAGTCAGTGTTGATCCAACAGGGCTGGACCGTGCAGGACGATTTGAGCGGCTGGGCCGGCCGGGCGATCGAGCGCATGCCGGGCGCACTGCGCCATCCGCTCAACACGATCACCATGTCCGACGGCCGCACGCTGGTGCAAGGGCGCCAAAGCGCGCCGGCCTACTTTGAAACCTTCGCACTGCCACAGCACTTCGGCTGGGCCAATCTGCTGCAAGCCGACAGCGCCGAGGTGCAGGCCTTGCGCGCGCTCGCCAGCCGGCAGTCGGGCAACGTGTATGCCAACGAGTACCTGCGCGGCCTGCAGCGCTCGGTCGACAACGCCGCGCTGTTGGCCGCCATGACCGAGAGCGCCAGCGAGCCCACGCTCGATTTTGGCAGCGGCCCACTGGGGGACAGCCTGCGTCGCCTGGCGCGGCTGCTGCGTGGCGCCAAGGCTCTCGGTTATCGCCGCCAGGTGATCCTGGTGCAGTGGGGCGGCTTCGACACCCATGCCAACCAGCGTGGAAGCGACCCCACGACCCAGGATGCGCAGCTTGCTGTGCTTGCCAAGGCCGTGGCCGCGTTCGACGAAGCCAACCGCAGTGGTGGTCTTGACGACAACGTGGTGACCCTGCTGATGAGCGACTTCGGCCGCACGTTGCGCCCAGGCTCGGGCGGCGGCAGCGAGCACGCCTGGGGCAACCACCTCGTCGCGCTCGGCGGCCCGGTAGCGGGCGGCCAGGTGATCGGCACCTTCCCCGACCTCACGCTCGGCGGCCCAGACGACGGCGACCGCCAATCCAACGGCCGCCACGTGCCCTCGATCGCCACCGACCAGATCGGTGCCACGTTGATGCAGTGGCTGGGGCTGCCGGCGAGCGACCTGCACGACGTGTTCCCGTGGCTGGTGAACTTTCAGCAGAAAACCATACCGTTGCTGCGCACATGAACGAGCGATTGACTCTTCGTCGACTGCAAGCGCTTTGCGTGGTAGGCGTCACAGCGCTAACACTCATCGCGTGCGGTGACGCCAAACAAGCCGTGGCACCGAACGCGGCGCCGCCGTCACCCTCCGCCGGCCAGGTCGCGCCGGCCAGCGCCGCGCCGAAAGCCAGCTACTACGCCGCCAGCCGCTTCGCGGAACAAGCGTCGTTTGGGCCTACGCCAGCACTCGTGGCCGAGCTGCAGGCCAAGGGATTCGAGAAGTGGATCGATGAGCAGCTGGCGCTGCCGGCATCGTTGATCGACACCGCTCCGGTGGCCAACCCGGCGCCGACCAACCCGGTGACCAGTGCCTACATGTGGAGCACGTTCGGCGGGCTGGCAATGACCGCGCCCGACCAGTTGCGGCTGCGTGTGAGCTGGAGCCTGGCCCAGTACATCGTCGTCATGGGCACCAACATCGGCCGCGTCAACTGGTTCAACCTGCTGCAGCGGCGTGCCTTTGGCCGCTACGGCGAGTTGCTGCGCGACTTGAGCGTCGATGCGTCGATGGGCAACTTTCTCGACAACGCGAAGAACCGCCCGCGCAGCCCCGAATGCCCGAGCTGCGCACCGAACGAGAACTACGCGCGCGAGCTGATGCAGTTGTTCTCGCTCGGCCTGTATCAGCTGAACTCCGACGGCACGCCAGTGCTCGACGCCCGGGGTCGCAAGATCGAGACCTACACGCAGCGCGACGTTGAAGAACTCGCGCGCGCACTCACCGGTTGGACACACGACATCCGCGACCCGAGCTGGCCCGACGACTGGGTCTCGCGCCCGCTGATCCCGTCGCTCCACCCGACCGACCGCGACAGCGCTGCCAAGACCGTGCTCGGACGCAGTTTCCCGGCCGGGCAATCGCAGCAGAAGGACCTCGACGACACCGTGGCGATGCTGATGGCGCACCCGAACATCGCGCCGTTCGTGGGCTTGCGGCTGATCCAGCATCTGGTGAAGAGCTCACCGTCGCCGGCCTATGTCGGGCGGGTTGCGGCGGCCTTTCGCAACAACGGCAGCGGCGTGGCAGGCGACATGAAAACAACGCTGAAGGCCGTGCTGCTCGACCCCGAGGCCCGTCGCGGTGACGAGCCCGCCCAGGCGGCGCGCGGCGACGGCAAGTACCGCGAGCCCGTGCTCTGGCACTGGCACTTCTTCCGCGCCGTCGGATGCCAGTGTGCACTGTACACACCACGAACCGACGGCCTGGACCCGTTCTGGGAACCCATCGTGCAGGTGCCGTTCCGCTACCCGAACGTGTTCGGCTACTACCAGGCCAGTGACCGCTCGCCCGGTGCGACGCTGCTGGCACCCGAACAGCGGCTGGTCACGTCGGCCGAGATCAGCAGTCGCTTCTTCGCCCTGTCGTACGCGAGTACCCGGCAGGGCGAGCGGGAGAACTCGATCGACATCTACGAGCGCTCGGGCTGCGACTTGCAGCCACTGATCAACGCGTTCCAGGCCTCGCCGCAAGCCTTCACCGAGCTGGTCTCGATGCGCTTCTTCCGCGGCGCGATGCCGGCAACGCTGCGGCGCACCGTGGAGGAGATGATGGGCTCCAGCGAGTGGCGGCAGCCGTACGCGCCGCACACAATGCTCAACATCCTGGGCTGGGCCCTGTCGACGCCGCACTTCGGGGTGATGCTGTGATCGCGCGGCGGCGACTGCTCGGCTCGACCGGCGCACTAGCCGGCCTGGCAAGCCTCGGCGGGTTGGCCGGCCTCGGCGATGCCAGCGCCAGCGACTACCGTGCGCTGGTGGTGCTGATGCTCGAAGGCGGCTACGACGGCCACCACACGCTGGTGCCGACCGACGGCGCCTTCAACGACTACGTGCGCGCACGGACCAACCTGGCGATGTCGCGCGCGAGCCTGGTCAACCTGCCGGGCTCGAGCGCCGGCCACACGTTTGCGCTGCACCCGTCGCTCGCGCTGCTGGCACCACTTTACGAGCGTGGGCGCCTGGCCTTCATCGCCAACGCCGGCCCGCTGCTCCAACCCTGCACGGCCGCGCAGGTGATCGCGCAGCAGGTGCGCGTGCCGCCATTTCTGATGGCCCACCCGGAACAGATGGCCGTGCAGGCCGGCTGGCTCACCGAGTCGGACAACGACACCAGCGGCTGGGGCGGCCGCACGCTCGAGCTGCTCCCGAGCTCGCTGCGGCACCGCCTCGCCGCGCTGAAGGCGGGACGTTTCGGCACCACCGTGAACGGCCGCAACAGCACGCCGACGGAGTTGGTGGCGGCGGGCACGCGCTGGGGGTCGGCCGATCTGCTGAACCCGGCGTCGCAGGCTCACCAGCAGATGGCCTCGATCGGCCGCTGGCAGTTCGGCAACGACTACCAGTCCGACTACGCGCGCCAGTTTGCCCAGGCCTTCGACGATGCAGTGGCGCTGACCAAGGTGCTGCAAAGGGCAACGCCGCCGCAGGCTGATTTCGAGAACAACCCACTGGCCAGGACGCTGCGCGACATCGCGATGGCGATACCGCAGTTCAAGGCCATTGGCTACCGGCGCCAGATCTACCAGGTGTCGTGGGGCACCTTCGACACCCACAGCGAGCAGCGCGGCAACGGGCCCTTCACGCAGGACACCCAGTTCACGACGCTGGCCAAGGCGCTGGCTTCCTTCGACCAGGCCAACATCGCCGCAGGGCTCGACAGCAGCGTGGCGCTGCTGGTGCTTTCGGACTTCGGTCGCACGCTGCGGCCCAACTCCGGCGGCGGCAGCGAGCACGCCTGGGGCAACCACCTGTTCGCCATCGGCGGGCCGATTGCCGGCGGCCAGGTGCTCGGTACCTTCCCGACGTTGATGCTCGGCGGGCCTGACGACAGCGACACCGCGCTTGGCGGACGCTTCGTACCCACCACGCCGACCGACCAGATCGCCGCCAGCCTGATGCAGTGGCTGGGGCTGCCGCCGGCGCAGTTCGATGCCGTCTTCCCCAACCTCGTCAACTTCCAACAGAAGACGATTCCATTGTTGCGGAGTTGAGCTTGCTGAGGTTTGTGGCCGGTGGTCCGTTGGCATGCGGCCCGGCAGGCTACGTCATAGAGGCCGATGACGGCGGCGGCCCGAAGCGCCCTGGCGTTTGCGCGCTCAGGCCAACGGATTCACCACCCGCAGCGACTTGAAGCGGGCAAAGTCACGATCGGCCGACCATAGTTCGCGCACGCCGTGTTGCAGGCACAGGGCCGCGATGCGGGCGTCATGAACCCGTGGCCCCGTCACCTTGGCGTGCTGCAGCAAGTCACGCAGCGTGGACCAATGCAACTCGGTTTCGGCCAGCAACACCAAGCTCGGACTCTCAAACCAAGCCTCCACCTGGTCGAGCGCTTTGGCGGCAGGTGTCGCCGGCTTGTAGATGCGGGGGTGCGTGACGATGGCGTAGAACTCATGCACGCAAGGCCACGGCAGCGCCCATGCGCTTCGGCCTTCGGCAAGCGACCGCACACAGTCGGCTGCGACGGCGTGGAAGGGGCTGTCTTGCCGGTGGGCGTAGACCAGCAGGTTGGTGTCGAGCGCGATCACCCGCCGCGGCCTTCATAGACAAGTTCGCGCAATTCATGCCACGGCTGGCCCTTCGCCTGGTCGTGCAAGCCGCGGCCCTTGAACGAGGCTTGTCGGAGCTTGAATGGCACGGGGCGTTGCGCGCGCTGCGCCAGCTCGGCACGCAAGCCGGCCTCGACCATCGAGCGCACGGTGATGCCTTCACGAGATGCCACGTGCTTGGCTTCGAGAAGAATCGAGTCTGCAATGTCGATGGTCGTCTTCATATGGGTACCCATATCGTCCAGATGCTCGGCAGTATACCGACGCACGCCCTCAAGGCTTGGCCGGAAACTGCAAGGCCAGGGCGTGCTTGCGGCAGACCTCTTCGGCAGCTGTGGAGAATGGGCAGATGACCGCCCCCTTGCTCGCGACCTTCGTCGCCGCCTACTTCCTGCTCTTGCTCGCAGTCGCCTGGCGCACCTCACGCGGCGCCGACAACGAGTCCTTCTTCATCGGCAACCGCTCCAGCCACTGGGCGCTGGTGGCGTTTGGCATGGTGGGCACGTCGCTGTCGGGTGTGACCTTCATCAGCGTGCCGGGCGCCGTGGGGGCCACCTCCTGGACCTACCTGCAAATCGTGCTTGGCCATGTGCTGGGCTATGTCATCGTGGCCTTTGTGCTGTTGCCGCTTTACTACCGGCTGCGCGTGACCTCGATCTACCACTTCTTGCAGGTGCGCCTGGGGCCGCAGTCGTACCGCACGGGGGCGGGGTTCTTCATCCTCTCGCGCACGCTGGGCGCCACCGCGCGGCTGTACCTGGTGGTGCGCATCCTGCAAGACATGATTCTGGACAGCCTGGGCATGCCGTTTTGGCTGACCAGCGCCATCATCATCCTGATGATCGCGCTCTACACGCTGCACGGCGGCGTGAAGACCATCGTCTGGACCGACACGCTGCAAACGGCGGGCATGCTTTTTGGGCTGGTGGCCTGCACCGCATTTTTGTTGTTAGCACTCAAGGCCACGCCGCTGGATGCGTTGGCCTTGATGCGTGAGCAGCAACTGGCCACCATCTTCGCCACCGACCCGCTGGCCAAGAGTTTTTGGCTCAAGCAGGTGGTGGCCGGCGCCTTCATCGCCATCGCCATGACGGGCATGGACCAGGAGATGATGCAAAAGAACATCTCGGTGCGCACGCTGGCGGGCGCGCAGAAAAACATGCTCGTGCTGGCTGGCGTGCTGCTTGGCGTGGTGCTGCTTTTTCTCTACCTGGGCGCGCTGCTGCACCTCTTTGCGGCGCAGACGGGCCTGGCCGCGCGTGGTGACAGGCTCTTCCCTGCCGTGGTGATGCAGCACCTGCCGGTGGCCATGCAACTCATCTTCGTGCTGGCCTTGATCTCGGCGCTGTTCCCCAGTGCCGACGGCGCCCTCACGGCGCTGACCTCGTCGTTTTGCATCGACATCCTGGGCATGCAGCAGCGCTCGGCCTGGAGCGAGGCCAAGCGCCGCCACGTGCGCCATGTCGTGCACCTGAGCTTTGCGCTGCTCTTCATGGCGCTGGTGCTGGGTTTTCGCTGGCTGGATGACCCGAGCATGATCGGACTGATCCTGAAAATCGCCGCCTACACCTATGGGCCGTTGCTGGGTTTGTTTGCGTTTGGCATCTTGACGAAACGCCCCGTGCGCGACGGCTGGGTGCCGGTGGTGGCGATTGCCGCGCCGCTGGTCTGCGCCTGGATCGACGCCAACCAGTCAGCGCTTTTTGGGGGTTATCAGGTTGGGCTGGAGATGCTGCTGATCAACGGTGCGTTGACGTTTGCCGGGCTCTGGCTGGTCTCCCGCGCGCCGCAGCCTCACACCGCCGATCAAAGTGAAAGAAGCGTGGCGCGGTAATGCAGCAGCTCGTCGATCGACTCGTGGATGTCAGCCAGCGCGGTGTGCGCCTGGCGCTTGGTGAAGCCTTCCAGCGCTGAGGGCTTCCAGCGGCGCGCTAACTCTTTAAGCGTGCTGACATCGAGGTTGCGGTAATGGAAGAAGGCTTCCAGCTTGGGCATGCCTTGCACGGCGTGCGCAAGGAAGCGGCGGTCCTGGCAGATGGTGTTGCCGCACATGGGGCTCTTGCCTTTGGGCACGTAGGTTTTCAGGAACTCGATGACTGCCTTGGAAGCACTTTCTTCGTCGTAGGTCGAGGCTTTGACGCGGTCGATCAAGCCGCTCTTGCCGTGCGTGCCTTTGTTCCAGTTGTCCATGCCGTCGAGCACGGCGTTGCTTTGGTGGATGGCGAAGACCGGGCCTTCGATGCGCACGGTGATCATCGGGTCCGTCACGACGACGGCCACTTCAATGATGCGGTCGCTGTCCGGGTTCAGGCCCGACATCTCCAGGTCGATCCAGATGAGGTTGTGTTCGCTCAGGCTCAGGGCGTTGTCGGTCATGGTGCGTAGCAAGGGTGAGGTGCGCGCATTCTCGCTGAGCGTTGCGGCCCTCGCCTCTACACTTGCGCCCTATGTCACCAAGCACCACATCAAACACCGTCACCCTGCTCTTCGCCGCCGCCATGCTGGCCTCGTTCCTTGTGAGTTTGTGGCTCGCCACACGCCAGATGAGGCATGTCGCCGCGCATCGTGACGCCGTGCCGGCCGCCTTCGCCGCCACCGTGCCACTGGCAGCCCACCAGAAGGCAGCGGACTACACCTTGGCCAAGGGCCGCTTCGGTCTCATTACCAGCGCCGTGGCCACCGCCGTTCTGCTGGGCTGGACGCTCTTGGGTGGCCTGGACGCCCTGAACCTGGCCTTGCGCGACGCTGTACTGCCGGGCTATGGCACCATGGCCTACCAGCTCGCGCTGCTGTTCAGCTTCGCGCTCATCGGCGCCTTGATCGACCTGCCGCTGGAATGGATCAGCACCTTTCGTCTTGAAGAGCGCTTCGGTTTCAATCGCATGACGCCGCGCATGTTCTTCACGGATCTCATCAAGAGCACGGCGGTGGGTGTCGCCATCGGCTTGCCCATTGCCGCGCTGGTGCTGTGGATCATGGGTGCGGCGGGCAGCCTGTGGTGGCTGTGGGCGTGGGGAGCGTGGGTCAGCTTCAACCTGCTGCTGCTGGTGATCTATCCAACGTGGATTGCGCCGCTCTTCAACAAGTTCGAGCCACTGCAAGACGAGGCCTTGAAGCAACGTGTCACCGCCCTCATGCAGCGCTGCGGCTTTGCGGCCAAGGGCCTCTTTGTGATGGACGGCAGCCGGCGCTCGGCGCACGCCAACGCCTACTTCACGGGGCTGGGTTCGAGCAAGCGCGTGGTCTTCTTCGACACCTTGCTGTCGCGGCTGACACCCGAAGAAGTGGAGGCCGTGTTGGCCCATGAGCTCGGGCACTTCAGTCACCGCCATGTCGTCAAGCGCATGGTCGGCATCTTCGCCGCCAGCCTGGCCGGGCTGGCGCTGCTGGGCTGGTTGTCGCAGCAGATGGCCTTTTTCGGCGGCCTGGGCGTGACTGCAAGTTTGAACGCGCCCAACGACGCGCTGGCGCTGCTGCTCTTCATGCTGGCGTTGCCGCCGTTCATGTTCTTCGTCTCACCGCTGGCCGCGCGCTGGTCGCGTCGGCATGAGTTCGAGGCCGACGCCTACGCCTGCGCGCAAGCCGACGGGCGCGCGCTGCGCACAGCCCTTTTGAAGCTGCACGAAGACAACGCCACCACGCTCACGCCCGACCCGGTGTACGTGCGCTTCTACTATTCGCATCCGGCCGCTTCCGAGCGCCTGGCGGCCTTGCCCGCGTGACGCTGCCACTGCTTGAGCAACGCTGTGTTCACGCGCAGGGCGACGCGCTGACGCCCGCCGAGTGCGCGCCGCTGCTGGCGCAGTTGAAGGCCTGGCAGCTGGTTGAAGGCGTGCTGCACAAGAGTTTTCGCTTCCCCGACTTCCATCACACCATGGCCTTCGTCAATGCCGTGGCGGCCATCGCCCACGCGCAAGACCATCACCCCGACATGGCCGTGAGCTACGACCATTGCTTGCTGCGTTGGTCGACCCACAGCGTTGGCGGCTTGTCGGTCAACGACTTCATCTGTGCCGCGCGCGTCGACGCGCTGCCACTTTGAGCCGCTTCGACGCACTCGACATCGGCCTGGTGGTTGCCGCGCATGGCCGCCATGTGATGGTGGAGACGCCCGAGGGCGAGCGCCTGTTGTGTCACCCGCGCGGCAAGAAGAGTGACCTGGTCGTGGGCGACCGCGTGCGCTGGCTGCCCACGGCCGACGCAGGCGTAGTAGAAAAAATCGAGACACGTCGCAACCTCTTTTTTCGCCAGGACGAATGGCGCACCAAGTCCTTCGCCGCCAACCTCGACCAGGTGCTGGTACTTGTCTCGGGCGAGCCGATGTTCAGCGAGTCGCAACTCGCGCGTGCCTTGATCGCCGCGCGGCAAGCCGACATCCCCGTGCTGATCGGCATGAACAAGACTGACCTGCCCTCGGCCGCGCTGGCGCGCGAGCGGCTGCTGCCTTACCGGCGCATGGGTGCCGAGCTGGTGGAGCTGTCGCTCAAGCGCGGCGCTGAGGCCTCACGTTCGGCGTTGGCACCTTTGCTGGCAGGCCGCACGACGCTGGTGCTGGGGCCCAGCGGCGTGGGCAAGAGCACGCTCATCAACCTCTTGATTCCTGACGCAGCAGCACTCGTGGGTGAGATCTCGCAAGCCCTGGCTGCCGGGCGCCACACCACCACCAGCACGCTTTGGTATTGGCTGGACGCGACACGCCAGGCCGCCTTGATCGACTCACCGGGCTTCCAGGAATTCGGCCTGCGCCAGATTGAAGCCGAGCAGCTGGCCACGCTGATGCCCGACATCCACGCCGCACTTGGCCACTGCCGCTTCTACAACTGCACGCACCGCAGCGAGCCGGGCTGCGGCGTGCGCGCGGCGCTAGAGCGCGGTGAGGTGGCGGCG